>JAHHHZ010000036.1:0-301395 GCA_019359095.1 Pleurocapsa minor HA4230-MV1
TAGTGGCGACTCTGCTCCTGTAGCACTAACTGCTCCTGCAATCAACGGTTAAGAACTTGTCGGACTTACATCAGCTGTAAGTTTTGAATAAAAGAAATGCTCTCCAGCAATGGGGGGCATTTTTTTTGGTATTTTTTATCGCTAACTAACATAATCTAGGTTTGAGTTAAGTAGATAGAGGTTGTCTGAAAAAACTGATGTTATAAAGTAGGAAGTCTCGGAAAATTAAATTAACATTATTATTGAGTTTTATCTATGTCTACTATTGAACAAATTAAACCAGCTAGCAAAGCAGATGTAATTATTTACGTACCCTATTACTCAAAAAACAAACATAGTTGGCTACCTCATGCGATCGCCTTATACCGTGAGGCATCTTTAGAAGGTGAACGCCAAATTGAAGGAGCCGAAGGGATTGCCTTTGTTGCCAGCTGGTATGTATCAAAATTACCCTCAGAGTTGACCCGCTGTCGTTTACAATTTGATGGACAGGCAGAATTAAGCTATGAGGTAACTCTATCTAATTCCGAGTTTATTGATTACCTAATTGATGTCATCATGAATTTTAAGCGTTCAAAGAAAACTGATTTTCCTCAAAGTTTTTATCGCAAATTACTGCGCTTTGAATAAAATCATATAAATACAACATCAACAAGGAGTGAGGCCGTGGCTACATCTGCTAAATATCTTCTAATAGCTTCTACCGAGGCCTACTGTGGTAAATCGGCAACTATTCTTGGTTTGAGTTATCTGGCTCAGGCAAAAGATATTTCAATTGGTTATGGTCAACCGTTAGCAGCCGATTTTAGAGAAAATTCAGCAGATTTAGCAGCATCTTCAGATGCTAAATTTTTAGCTACAACTTTAGGTTTGTCTGCTAATCAAGTAAAGTCACCTTTCCTCTCTGTAGATCAGACTAAGATCAATCGGCGACTGCAAGGAGACGATCTCCAAGACTATAGTGAAGCTGTGCGAGAATATGTAGCGCAGATTGAGGGGGATTTAATTTTCCTGGAAGGATCTAGTAATCTCTGGGAAGGAAGTATTTTTAATCTTTCAGTACCAGAAATTGCCGAACTAGTTGATGCCTCAATTCTGCTTGTTGCCCGTTATCAGCCTCAACTTTTGGTAGGTAGCTTATTATCAGCTAAAAAGTTTTTAGGAGATCGCTTATTGGGCGTAATTATCAACGATGTGCCGCCAGAAGAATTTAGCACTGCATCGGAGATTATCAAACTTTATCTGGAAAACCAGCAGATTCCTGTTCTGGGAATGATTCCTAAAGATCGCATCCTCAACAGTGTTAGCGTCAAGGAAATTGCTAAGCGATTAAAAGCCGAAGTTTTATGTTGTTCTGAACATTTAGACTGGATGATAGAAAGTCTTAGTATTGGGGCAATGAATGTTAATTCGGCTCTAGGATATTTCCGTCAAAGAGAAAATATGGCGGTAGTGACAGGAGGCGATCGCACCGAATTACAAATGGCAGCTTTAGAAACTTCAACTCATTGTCTGATTTTAACTGGTCGTATTCCTCCTAAAGAAATTATTATTGAGAGAGCTGAAAGTTTAGAGATTCCTGTACTGTCTGTGGATACGGATACTTTAACTACAGTAGAGGTTGTTGATGGCGCATTTGGCAGAGTTCCTCTTCAAGAAGATATAAAAGTTCGTCAAATTAAACGTCTTATTCAGCAAAATTTCGATTTTGAGCGATTACTTAAATATCTTGGTTTAGAATTCGCTAAATCAATTTAATTTTAAATCGAGGCTGTTGCTCAATCGAAGTATAGACTTATAAAAAAAATGGCTCAGATGAATTCTGAGCCAAAATAACCAACTAATTAATATGGATCTATCTAGCTGCGGGCAAAGCAGTCAAAGTCTGTGGCTGAGGATCTACTAGTAGGGATCTAATCAGTCTTGCTGCCAGTTTTTGAGCTAACCCTTCAGCAACTTGCTGTCCGATTTTTTGAGTTTCGGGCTTGGTAATAATTTTGGCCACAACAGAAATTAAACGAGTAGGATTAAAGCCTGGAGTCTGTTGCAGAATACCAACAATATTTTTGAGGTGAATCATTGTATAGGAATCTTGCCTGTATTCTACGGGGGTTTCTTGAACTGCCAAGCCTACTCTTTGGCGGAAAGTAGTCGAAAGATTAAAAATAGTTCGCCGACCGATACTATCGATCGCATTAACTAACTCTTCGGCAATGCGATCGCGAATAAATGTCCCGCGATCGCTATATAAATAATCAAGAGCCTGATCCACTACTCCATCAAAATCATAGTCTCTGGAGTCTGTAGCGTTATTGAGTAAGTTTTCTAAACGATGCCAACGAAAACCTTCTTCTTTAAACAACAAGTCTTTTAAAGATGCTCGTAGTTCAGGTGCAGGATCGGTCAAAAGCCTTTTAGCAATATACGGATAGGCTTTGCTCAAAACCTTAAACTCAGGATCGACACCAATAGCAATCCCTTCTAAAGTTACCATTGAACGAATAATCAGGGCATAGTAGGCAGGGACTGTAAAAGGAAATTCATACATCATTGCCGACATCTGATCGGTAATGCTCTTAAAATTTAGTTCGGCTACACTAGCGCCTAAAGCATTGCCAAAAACGTTAGCCAAGGCAGGTACAATCGGTCTTAGGTCTGTATCTGGGGTCAAAAAGTCTAACTTAACATAATCTTCTGACAGAGCCTCAAAATCACGGTTAACTAAGTGAACTACCGCTTCAATCAAACCATATCTTTGATAGGGCTTAATTCGACTCATCATGCCAAAGTCTAAATAAGCTAATTTACCGTTATCCATTGCTAACAGGTTTCCTGGGTGAGGATCGGCATGAAAAAATCCGTGTTCTAGCAACTGTCTTAAAGAACATTCCACCCCAATTTCAATAATGTGAGTAGCGTCGATGCCTTTTTCCTGCACTGCTTCAATATCAGTAAGCTTGGTGCCATCGATCCATTCCATAGTTAGGACGCGCTTACCCGTATATTCCCAATAAATCTTCGGTACATAGATTTCTTCCATGTAGCCGTAAAATTCTCTGAACTTATCGGCGTTGCGACCTTCTTGATTATAGTTAGTCTCTTCAAAAATTCGTTCTGCTAGCTCATCAATAATAGCGCGTAGATTAGAACGTACCTGCTTAACATTGTCTTGGACAAATCCTGCCAGTAGTCTCATGATGTAGATATCAAGACTAATACGACTGTTAAGATCGGGACGCTGTACTTTTACTGCTACTTCTTCTCCTGTTTTTAAACGACCTTTATATACTTGCCCCAACGATGCTGCGGCGATGGGTTGCGCAGATAAATCAGCATAAATTTCTTCTGGTCTTGCGCCTAACTCTTCCTCAATAAAGCGAAATGCCACTTCATTAGGAAAAGAAGGAATCTTATCCTGTAGGGTAGTTAATTCTTCTAAATAGGCAGGAGGAACAACATCTGGTCTAGTAGATAAAGCCTGGCCGATTTTAATGTAGGCAGGGCCTAACTTAGTTAAAATTTTAATTAGCTGACGCGCTCTTTTCTTTTGCTTGGGAATAGAATTACCAGTAAAACTATCCCACCAGACTCCAAGAACAAAGCGAGTAAAGGGAAATAAAATAGCAATTAAACGACCTAAGACTAAAAAAGGACGACGACGATACTGAGCGTTATTGGTTTCTGGGTTATAACGCCAGTCCGCATTTGGCTCATCATAAGCTAATTCAGTATCCTCATAGGTGTCGATCGCCTGGGATGGTACGGTAATGGTGTCTGTTCTAGATAAGACTGTCTCTTGACGCATAGGATAGTTTAAAGACTGACGTTAACAACTTTGTTAACAATTGTAACAAGAGATAGAAATAAACTACTCTTTCTTTAGATTACTTTGGTTCTTTATTTCCATCAAAAGTCAAAAGTTAGATTCTCTGGTTTTTTCAGTTTCTCTAGCTCGACGACGGTTTACTTGACGGGCTTTTTTGGCTGGAGTTAGCTGCTCGTAACAGTGAGGGCAAGAAATATGGGATTCATATTGAGGAGATTTTTTGTCTGCCGCTGAAATGGGATGGCCACAGGCATAGCAAAGCTCGTAACTACCGATTTCTAAACCTTCCTTGACAGCAACCCGCTCGTCAAAAACAAAACATTCTCCCTCCCACATACTTTCTTCGGGAGATATATTTTCCAGATATTTTAAAATTCCACCTTTAAGGTGATAGACCTCTTTAAATCCTTGAGACAGCAGATAGGAAGAAGCTTTTTCGCACCGAATTCCCCCAGTACAGAACATTGCTACTTTAGGATTTTCTTGCGGATTGAGGTTTTGCGCGATGTATTGAGGAAACTCGCGAAAAGATTGAGTATTGGGGTTCTTAGCTCGCTTAAAGCTGCCTATTTCTATTTCATAGTCGTTTCTCGTATCAATGACCACCACTTCAGGATCGGCGATCACCTGATTCCAATCTTGAGGATTAACATAAGTACCTACCTGTTGATTAGGGTTAACCGCTGGTAAGCCGAGAGTCACGATTTCTGATTTTATTTTGACCTTTAGTCTGACAAAAGGAAGCTTTTGCGCAGTCGATTCTTTGTGTTCAAGATCGGCTAAATTAGGCAAACTACGAAGCTGAGTTAAGACAGTGGCGATCGCTTTTTCCTGGCCTGCGATCGTGCCGTTAATACCTTCTTCGGCTAAGATAATCGTCCCCTTTAGCTCCTGTGATTGACACAATGTCAAGATTTGCTGTTTTTTAGCTTTTAAATCCGAAATATTCGCGAATTTATAGAAAGTAGCAATTAAATAAGTCATCGCAACTATAGGTAACTATGATTGAGGGAATTTTTGCTGCTGTACTTCTTGAGTAAAATCTTCGACGGCATCGGTAATTATCTGCCTGAGATTAACATAAGACTTAGCAAAAGGTGGTTTTCTGGCGGACAAGCCTAATAGATCGGCGGTAACTAAGACCTGACCATCACATTTATTGCCTGCGCCAATACCAATCGTGGGAATAGCAATTTTATCCGTAATAATTGCCGCCAGATCGCTGGGAATATGCTCTAAAACAATGCTAAATGCTCCTGCTTGAGCTAAAGCGATCGCCTGATCGATAATCATTTCTGCTTCTGCTTGAGTCTGTCCCTGCTGTTTGTAGCCCAAAATCCGAAACGACTGGGGAGTCAAACCCACATGACCCATGACAGGAATGCCAATTGTCGTTAATTCTCGAACGATCTCTACAATCATCGGCTGTCCGCCTTCTAGTTTAACTGCCGACGCGCCAGTTTCTTTCATTACTCTTCCTGCTGCTTCCATTGCCTGAGTTACGCTAACCTGATAGCTCATAAACGGTAGATCGCAAACGACTAAGGCATGTTTAACTCCACGACAGACTGCTTTAGCATGATGGATCATCTCATCAAGAGTTACAGGCAAAGTACTCGAATGACCCAAACCTACCATTGCCAAGGAATCGCCCACAAGAATCAGATCTACTCCTGCTCGATCTAAGATCTGCGCTAAGCTGTATTCCCAAGCTGTAAGGGAAATAATTGAGCGTCCTGACTCTTTCCACTGAGTTAATTGCTGTAAAGTTACTGCCATTGCGATCTAAGCTGGTTCTAATATTTTTAAAGCTGCTGTTTGAAGTTATTGTCTTATTGTAAAAGCTACATATCACAACTTAATTATTAGAACATGGCAAAACTTAAATTACAAAATTTACACAAAAAATATCGTGCTGATGTTGTTCCTGTCAAAGATATTTCCTTAGAAATTAATGACGGTGAATTTCTAACTTTATTAGGGCCTTCTGGATGTGGTAAATCCACCCTGTTACGTCTCATTGCTGGCTTAGAAGCTCCAACTAGTGGGGAAGTAAGTATTGGCGGGCAAAATGTCAATCAGGCTGCTCCTGGCGATCGCAATATGGCAATGGTTTTTCAAAGCTATGCTCTCTATCCTCACATGACCGCAGCCGAAAATATTGCTACGGCACTAAAATTACGCAAGATGCCTGAAGCGGAAATCAAGCGTCGAGTTAATGAGGCAGCCCATAAATTAGAGTTAACTAGTCTACTTAACCGTAAACCAGGTCAGATGTCTGGTGGTCAAAGACAAAGAGTAGCCTTAGCTAGAGCCTTAGTGCGCGACCCTGAAGTATTTTTGCTAGACGAGCCGTTAAGTAATCTGGATGCCCTGTTGCGAGAGCAGGTGAGAGCGCAGATGAAACAGCTATTCAAAGAGCAGAATAAGCCTGTAGTATATGTTACTCACGATCAAACCGAAGCCATGACTCTCTCTAGCAAAGTAGCAGTATTGAACCAAGGCATGATTCAACAGTTAGATCCTCCTAGTCGTATCTATTCCCATCCCGCCAATGAATTTGTTGCTAGCTTTGTCGGTAGTCCGCAAATGAATCTGTTAACCCTAAAGTGTGAGGGAAATAGCGCGTTCCTCGGTCAATATCGATTTGAATTACCAACTATGAATAATAAGCCAACTACAATCGTTTTTGGTATTAGACCTGAAGATGTCTGTCTAGCTGATGCCGAATCAGCCGCAACAATTATCGGTCAAGCATATCTGGTAGAGCAACTAGGCAAAGACAACTTAGTTAGTGTAAAAATACCAGACTCGGAAAAAACGCTTAGAGCTTTATTGCCTAGCGATCGCAACTGGCAAGACCAAACGATCCCTCTAGCGATCCAACCCCATAAAATCCACTGGTTTGATGTTGCAACAGGCGATCGCCTTTAAATGAGCTTAAAGCTATATTATGGGAAAGAATTGGAATTTATAGCAGTCGAAGTAAAAGTTAGGACAATATAAAATCTCGCGCAAAGACGCAAAGACGCAAAGGGATTAAAAGATGTCTTAATCTATCGTTCGATGGCTATAAAGCAAGAAAATAGGGATGAAAAATTTTTATGAGGGGTCGATCGATCGCGATTGTTCGGGAAAAGAACACTCTACAGTGATTTTAAGATGACTTTCGGCAGAACCTTCTGTAACATAAGGAATTCCTGCTTTTCCTCCTACTTTAATACCAAACTCTAAAGTTACTTTATTGATATTGCCACTAGCTATATTTCTAAAAGCGTTAAGAGTGTAGTTAGTATAGGCGCGAATTGTCCCTTCAATTGCTTGGAAATTTTGGACAACTTGATTTTGTGAATTGCTTCCCCCTAACCCCTTACCTCCTCTACCCAAGTCATCCCTAGTTAGTTCTTCTTCATCTTCCGTTTGTGTCGATTCTCTAGGGGCTATTTGAACTTCTTCTTGCACTTCCATATAGATGACTGTGCCGTCTTCGAGTTCGATCGGGGCTAATTGCGTCATTATTCTAGAGCTTTTGTAGTTAATTTGCTTTCTTAGTTAGAATTATCACAAATTAAGCGTTTTGGGCAATGTTAAAAGATGCATTAGTTGTTGGTATTAATAGCTACCAAGCTGAAGGCTTAAGAAATCTCCAAGCCTCTGCTGAGGATGCTGAAGCGATCGCACGTATCCTCGAACAACATGGTGAATTTAACATTCAAAGATTACCTGAAGCTATAACAAGAGATACGAAGAAACCCTATATTGGTAAAGAAATTCAAGTTAGTTTAACTCAATTACAAGATGCTTTAATCAAACTATTCAATCCACAAGGGCGCAATATCCCCGACACAGCGTTATTTTACTTTTCAGGGCATGGAATCCGCAGCACATCGGGAATTACAGAAGGATTTTTAGCTAGCAGTAATGTCGATCCGAATCAAAGATTTTATAGTTTATCTTTGCAATGGTTGCGTCGTTTACTGCAAGAAAGTCCAATTAAACAGCAAATTATTTGGTTAGATTGTTGTCATAGTGGGGAATTACTTAACTTTAATGAAGCCGATCCTGGTGATGTTGGTCAAGCTAGAGATCGTAGTTTCATTGCAGCTTCTAGAGAATTTGAACAGGCTTATGAAGATTTAGGCGATCGCTACAGTGTTTTAACTAAAGTTCTTTTAGAAGGATTAGATCCTACTCGTTGTCCTCAACAATGGATAACTAACATCAGTTTAGTGGATTTTATTGATAAGAATTTAAAGAATGCCACTCAAAGACCAATTTATAGTAACTTTGGCGCACCGATTGATTTAACTCGCACTTTAACAGCAACAGAAACCATAACACAAACACAAGCAACGACAGAAATTTGTCCCTATAAAGGATTGCAGTATTTTGAAAGCGATGACGCTGACTATTTTTATGGACGAGAAGAATTAACCGACACCCTACTCAATAAAATTAGACAAGATAATTTTCTCGCTATATTAGGGGCTTCTGGTAGTGGTAAATCTTCGGTACTCAGGGCGGGATTAGTCCATCAGTTAAAACTAGGATATAAACTAGCTAATTCTAGAGATTGGCAAATTTTAATTACCGTCCCCACCGAAAATCCCCTCAAAAGATTAGCAGAATTATTTGTTGACTCGAATTTATCTCAATTAGATAAAGCAGAACAATTAGGCAAAGCAGAAGGATTATTAAAAGAAGGCGCGGAAGGATTACGCAAATTAATACAAACTGCTGAAGTTAGCCGTGTCGTTCTAATTATCGACCAGTTTGAGGAAGTATTTACCTTGTGTCAAAACAATGACGAACGAGAGAAGTTTTTTCAGTGCATCTTCGGGGCGTTGGCAACAACTGAAAATAAACTCTGCCTCATTCTTGCCATGCGGGTGGATTTTTTGGGTAAGTGTCTGGAAAAGCATTACAGCGGACTGGGGAAAAAGATACAGGAGAATTTAATTACTGTTACTGCTATGTCTGAAGGGCAGTTAAGAGAAGCAATTATTAAACCTGCTGATCGAGTCAACCTGATAGTAGAAGAAGAATTAGTCGAAGAAATACTCAGGGATGTCAAAGGTTCACCAGGAATTTTACCATTACTTCAATATACCTTAACCGAAATCTGGAAATGGAAAACCGATAATTGCTTAAAACTGACTACCTATACAAAATTAGGCAGAATAGCTGGCACCTTAAATAAACGGGCAACGGAAGTATATAACTCATTTAATGAAGAAGAAAAAGAAACAGCTAAATATATCTTTTTGTCGCTTACTCAGCTAGGAGAAGGAACAGAAAATACTCGAAGAAGGGTATTAAAACGAGATTTAATTACTAATAAACATTCTGAAACTGTTATCGATAATGCAGTTAAAAAATTAGCAGATGAAAAGTTAATTGTCACTAGCGAACAAGTAGCCAAAGGTTCTCAATTAAGCAGAGAAGCAGTAGTTGATGTTGCCCATGAAGCATTAATTAGGAATTGGGATTTATTGGGCAAATGGTTAGATGAAAGTAGGAGTAATCTTTTAGAACAAAGAAAGATTGAAAACGATGCACGAGCATGGCAAGAGTCAGGCAAGAAAAGTGATTATTTATTACAAGGATTTCGTTTAAAAGAAGCCAATAAATTTCAAAAAGAATCGAGGGATAAATATTCTTTGTCAACCTTGGCAGAAGCTTTTATCAAAAAAAGTATTAGTAAAAAACGTAACAATTTATTCAAGTTTTTGATAATTCCTTTATTTGGCACAGGAATTGTTGGATTTTTTCTTTATCGATAAATCAGCATTCAAACCGCTTTGAAAACTGTTCAAGAAACCCAAGGGGAAAAATCTAACATTAGAAGATATAAAGCTTTAGAAAATTTGAATTCTTGGGGAGAATCTTTGAAAAATACGCCTTTAGAGAAAGTAAATCTATCAAACATCGATCTTCCTGATGCCGACCTCAATGGTGCCAACCTCAATGGTGCCAACCTCAGGAGTGCCAACCTCAGGAGTGCCAACCTCAGGAGTGCCGACCTCGTTGGTGCCAACCTCAATGGTGCCTTCCTCTATGATGCCAACCTCGTTGGTGCCAACCTCAGGAGTGCCGACCTCGTTGGTGCCAACCTCAGGAGTGCCAACCTCAATGGTGCCGACCTCAATGGTGCCGACCTCGTTGGTGCCGACCTCGTTGATGCCAACCTCAATGGTGCCTACCTCAGGAGTGCCGACCTCAATGGTGCCTACCTCAATGGTGCCAACCTCAGGAATGCCGACCTCGTTGATGCCTACCTCAATGGTGCCTTACTCAATGGTGCCTTACTCAATGGTGCCGACCTCAGGGGTGCCAACCTCAGGGGTGCCAAAAACCTAACCAACTCTCAAATCAAATCTGCTTGTTTCTGGGATCAAGCCATTTATAAAGGACATTTTGATTATAAATATAATGAATGGGTTACTGACGAGAAAGCCAATCAGCAATACATAGACCAACTTAAAAAAGACAAATCCTCCGATCCCGAAACTCCACCAGATTGCTAGTAAGTGGAAATGATAGACTTCCTTGATAGGGTCAGGGGTCAGGGGTCAGGGGTCAAGAGGTCAGGGGTCAGAGGTCAGAGGTCAGGGGTTAGGGGTCAGAGGTCAGGGGTTAGGGGTCAGGAGTCAGGGGTTAGGGGTCAGGGGTTAGGGGTCAGGGGTTAGGGGTCAGGGGTCAGAGATCACAATTGTAGACTTTTAGTTAAGGATAAAATTGGACTATTAAGTTTATTTTTTACCATGCTTAATAATAGCAATACTATTCAAGATAGAACAAAAAAATTTGCAATTAGAGTTATTAATGCTTATACAAAAATAACAAAAATAGATCACTATGATGATGCTGTGAGAGTATTATCCAAACAGTTCTTACGTTCTGGCACATCAATTGGAGCAAACTGTGCTGAAGCAATTTCCGCTCAGTCTAGAAAAGACTTTATCAACAAATATGAAATAGCTTTGAAAGAAGCAAGAGAGACTCAATATTGGATAGAAATAATGATCGAAGCAGAAATTGTCAAGCGAGAAAAATTTGCTTTGCTACTCCAAGAAATAGACTTTATTATCAGAACCTTGGTAACTATAATCAAGTCTCTAAAATCTGACCCCTGACCCCTGACCCCTGACCTCTAAAGCTATTAGCCATGAATTGATTCTAGGGCGGATTAGTGTGGCGATCGCATTGTAACTTGCTAACTCAATTGTTGATAAAAATCTTCTTCAATAGTTAGTGGTGTTTCCTTCAATCCTCTATTAACAAATGTAATTAAAAAGTTGGAAGATATTTCGGGTAAACAAATACTATTTTGTGTTTCTAAATATTCAGAATCGACCAATTGATAAAACGCAATTTTATTATCTTGCCAACGCGAATGTGGAACAAGCTCCCTAAACGGGAGCGTTTCCATTCGCCAAAACCAAACCTCTTTAACTCCTAAAGATTGATACTTTTCTAAATCTGCAATACTTCCACTTGTATACGTAACTTCTATAGCTAGATCGGGAATAGATTTATCTATTTTAAAAGCAAAACTACGATCTGGTTCTTTGCCAGCTAGAGGTGAATTTTTAATAGTAGTCGAACCCATTGGAAAATAAATCAAATTATATTTACGACAATAAGTTTTAATTAAACCATTAATAATTTCTGCTATTCTTTCATGATTTCTACTTGGAGACACAATTGTTATAATTCCATTCCAATAAGATGCTTTATATCCGATATCTGTTTCCACTAATTGTTCATAATCAGACCAACTCATGTTATTTAAAGTCAATATTTGATCTGCTCTATTGGCGCGATCGCTATTTATAGGAAGATTCAAGACATCTGTAAACATGACTAAATTTTTCCGATCTTTATTCTTGTAATTATAGGCTAATTGAGTTATTTGACCTGTAGCTTGCTTCCCAAAGGGTATTTATTCGAGACGGATTAGTATTGCGATCGCAATATCTTTTCTAATTCTATTACTAAAGGAGCAAGATCATTTTGTACAGTTGCCCAAACAACATCTTCGTCTACATTTAAATAGTCATGAACAACTTTACTTCGCATTCCAACGATCGCTTTCCATGGATGAGAATAAATTGCTCGAAATTCTGGCGAGATTCTACGGGCAGCTTCGCCAATAATTTGTAGTAGATGAGTTAACGCTAAACGTAATTTTTCATCGTTATCAAAATCTTCTCGACTAATATCTTTGACAAAGTTAATTGCCTTATTAGAGTTATCAATTATGTGTCTAATATAAACACGCTCATCCTTCTGCGACATAGCAAACTTCCATTTCCGATAAAATGCGATCGCGAATTTGATAGTTTAAAAATTTAGGTGTTACTAAGTCAATTTCTCTCCCTTCAAACAATTGGGAAATTTCTTCTTGGATTTGATGCAATTTAATAAATCCAGGTGTATGTCCAGATTGAAATTCTACCAACACATCTATATCACTATTAGGAGTAAAATCGTTTCGCAGAACCGAACCAAATAAAGCAAATTTATTGATGTGGTATCTTTGACAGAATTGTTTTATTTTAGCTATGGGAATTTCTATATTTTTTACTTTCATAAGATACCAAAGTCTAGCGAAATTCTAATGATATTTTACATTCATGGTTGATTTTTTTTCTGCGATCGCAAAAGTTACACCTGATTTTAGATCGCGTGTTAAAGAAATTCTAGTTATTTAGAGCGATCGTTATTATTGAATAGAATGGTCATAAAGCGATCTCGCCTTAACTAAAAATTAAGGAGCAACACAGCAAAGATTATAAATTCCTCTGACTATTTACTCCTTAACCCTGTCGCCTATGACCTAACTAGCTACTTTTTCTACTTCTAGTTTGGAAGCAATATAGTTAGCAAGCTGAGTATTAATCTGTTCTTTAACAATAAAGCGATACTCGGTAAAGTGTTCAAGATAAGCACATAAAGTTAGATAAATCTCTAGCTGGCGGGGCTTTTTAACTAACACCTGAATCAAATTTTTCCAAAATAGCATCCGAGTATTCGCTATTACTCCTTGTTTCCAGAGAATTAAACCTAAAGCACGAATTGTTTTCCAACTTGGTCTTAGAGACTTAGCATTTTGTACAGCACCTAGCATCATATAGTAGCGAAAAACACGCTCCAGATAAGCTGCGGGGTCATATAGTTTCCAAAAAGCATTGACATACTCCGTAGCAATATCTTCAATATTTCTAGTGGGGACAAAGTTCATCAAGGTTGTTTGATTAATATTTGCCGAACCGTTAAGTAATCTACCCTCTTTTTCTAGCCGATCCCACAAAGCTGTGCTGGGTAATGCCTGAAGCATACTAAACATTGCCAAGGGAATATTCGTTTGTTCGACAAACTGGACAATGCGATCGCCTGCCTGGGGTTTTTCACCATCAAACCCAATGATAAACCCTGCCATTACTTGCATTCCTGCGGTAGTAATTTTATTAATGGATTCTGTCAGCGGATCGCGAGTATTCTGAAATTTGCTAGTTAAAGCCAAACTGTCTTGATCGGGAGTCTCTATTCCTAAAAAGACTTTTTTGAAGTTACATTCCACCATTAACTTCATCAACTCGTCATCCTGAGCTAAATCTACTGAAGCTTCTGTAGTTAAGCCAAACGGATAACCTTTTTCTGCCATCCAAACTTTTAATTCTTGGAGCAACAGCTTAACGTTGCGCTTGTTGCCGATAAAGTTATCATCCACCATGAAAACTGCACCACGCCAACCAAGATTATAAATACACTCCAACTCCGCTAATAACTGCTCTGGAGTCTTGGTACGGGGTTTGCGTCCGTAAAGCACGATGATATCGCAGAATTCGCACTGAAAAGGACAGCCACGCGAAAACTGCACCGACATATTATCGTAAGCAGTCAAATCGAGGAGATCGTAACGAGGAATCGGCGTCTCTGTTACCGCAGGCTTTTCTGTTGAGCGAAAAACCCCAGAGCGATCGCCCCGTTCAATTGCCGCAATGAACATTGGCAGGGTGATTTCTCCTTCATCCAAAACCAAAAAGTCCGCAGCTTCGACTTCCTGGGGAGATGTTGTGGCATAAGGCCCCCCTACAGCAACGAGCTTGTTACGATTTTTTGCCTCCAAGATTTGAGCCAACATATCATTCTTCTGCACAATCATGCCAGAAATGATTACTAACTCTGCCCAATCCCAATCAGATTCGGTGACTTCTTGAATATTATGGTCTACTAGTCTGAACTCCCACGATTGAGGTAAAATAGCTGCCACGGTAATTAAACCCAAAGGTGGCATGAGAGCTTTGCAGTCTACCAAAGCTAAAGTTTTCTCAAATGACCAAAAACTTTTAGGGAATAAGGGGTATAGCAATAAAACCCGCATAATAAATGCCTCAGATTAAAAATTCAAAGTTATATAAGCTTATCTTGTCAGCATAAATAACGTCGTTAAAGGTTTATGTAATTCTCACAGGGTAAACTTGATAGTAAACTCAAATGCCTCATTAACTATCTGCCAAAAGAGCTATTGAGTTCTAGAGACAAATAATTATCTGCTTTGTTATTTGTTGAAAATAATTTAATCCGTACCCCCAAAATATTAGCCTATTTGATCTTTGAGCGATTACAATTCAATGATCATTTTTGGTTCTGCATACTGATTGCACAATTCTAATTAATCAGCAAAAATACTGAACAAAATACGCTTCAAGTTATCGCCTCATACCTAAGATTGAAAATAGTTAAATAAATCATAAAAAAAGACTAACCTAAGATAGTACCTGAGTAAAATTATCTAAGTTATATTAGGGATCAAAGTTTATTCGCTTGTTATGCTTGTCAAAAAGAGAATTTTAGAGCGGATAATGACTTTACTATTGATTTCTAGTCAACACATTTAAGCGATATCAAATTGAAACAAATTTTTAAGAAATTTTTAAGAAAACCAGATCGCAGATTAACCATCTAACCAGTATTTAAAAACTAAACTAATGTTATCTTCTCTTACACGACCTACTCCTGAACTTACTCTTTGCTGCTATGTGAATGCAACTGCTCATGTCGAGGTAATTCGGATCACTAATATTCCTCACTGGAACCTAGAGCGAGTAGTCTTTCCTGGACAACGTTTGCTGTTTAAAGCACCAGCTTTTGCCAAACTAGAAATACATACTGCAATGAGCATTAGTTCCATTATCTCTGAGACAATTGATTGCCAGGATTTGGTCTTACCAGCTTCATTCCGTGCTGATACAACAACATCACCTTGGACAGCCTAAATAATCAAGATTAAATTAAGCAAAAAACGATCGCTTGATACCGAACTGGTTTTAAGGCGATCGCTTTTTAATTAGATGCAAAGGTCAAGAGATCATTCAGCGCCAGCAGTGTTGGTAAACTGCGGTATCTTAAAAATTGAATGGCATTTTTATCTTTGTAAACGATGAGCAATCCACCTCTAGATTCAAAACAAACATTAGAGCAACTTCATTGGCGTTATGCCACTAAAAAATTTAATTCTGAGCAGAAAATACCTGAAGAAACTTGGAAAACCCTAGAGCAAAGTTTGGTGTTAGCCCCTTCATCGTTTGGTTTGCAGCCTTGGAAATTTTTGGTGATTCGTAATCCTGAAATACGCCAACAGCTTTTACCACACTCATGGGGACAAACTCCTGTGGTTGATGCTTCCCATCTAGTTGTCTTTGCGATTAAAAATAATATTGACGATACTGACGTCGATCGCCATATTCAGCGAATGGCAGAAGTACAGCAAACTGAGCCTGAAAATTTATCAGGTTTGGGCAAAATGGTTAAAGGTTTTTTGGATCAGCCTCCTTATCCTCTTGATGTCAACAACTGGGCAGCAAGACAAGCTTATATTGCTCTGGGATTTTTTATGACCTGTGCTGCAATGTTAGAAATTGATACGTTACCGATGGAAGGATTTGTTCCCGCTAAATATAATGAAGTTTTGGGACTAAACGATCAAGGCTACAGCTCTGTTGTTCTCTGCGCTGCGGGATACCGTGCTGATGATGATAAATATGCCACTAGTCCTAAAGTTCGTTATCCTACCGATAAAGTAGTTCAGTACGTAGATTAAGTAGATTAACTTCATCTCACTTAATCATAAATTTAATCGATCTTACGGGCAGCTAATTAGTTAACTGCCTTTTTTTGGTTTACGTTTTCTTCTCGATCCTAGTTGACTATACTTAATATATATAGACAAAACAGCATAAAACTTAAATCTACCTGTGAGATCTACCGATCGCACAGACTGCAATTATCTCGATCTACCATTCATGCAATCAACTCCCAACTTAGACCAATTAATCCCTGAACCTTTAACCAGATTTGCTTATCAGGGTTTTCAAGAAAGCAAAAAAGCATTTGGCTTTGTTCACAAATTAGTGAGCGATCGCTTGACAAATACGGTTATTCCCCAACAAGCAAGCAAAAGTCAACCTCTTTCACCTGAAATATTTGAAAAACTTCAGATAAAACTTAAAGCGTTAGAAGAAAAAGACTGGCAGGATGCCCAGCAAGGTATTTATCCTAATAGTTTACTGTTTGATAATCCTTGGTCTGATTTCTTTCGCTACTACCCTGAAGTTTGGCTAGATATGTTTAAAATCTGGCAGCGATTGGATAAAAGAGAATTTCAAAGTTTTGATGCCGCAATTGACCGAGCGGGTTATCCTGATTACTATCTGCAAAATTTTCACTATCAAACAGATGGCTACCTGAGTGATATGTCTGCTAATCTTTATGATTTGCAGGTAGAGATTCTATTTAACGGTGCAGCAGATGCTATGCGTCGGCGAATTCTTGCCCCACTAAAGCAAGGACTTCAGGCTTTTGCTCATCTACCATCAGCACAAATAAAAGTTCTAGACATTGCTTGTGGAACAGGTCGCACCTTACGAATGTTGCGAGGGAGTCTACCTAAAGCCTCTTTATATGGCGTAGATTTATCTCCTGCATATCTTCGTAAAGCAAATCAATTGCTATCAGAAATATCTGGAGAATTACCCCAGTTAGTTCAGGCAAACGGAGAACAGTTACCTTACCTCGATAACTATTTTCATGGACTTACTTCTGTATTTTTATTCCATGAATTACCTGCTGTTGCCAGACAAAACGTGATTAACGAAGCCTATCGCGTTCTTCAGCCAGGAGGGGTATTAGTTATTTGTGACTCCATGCAGGCGATCGATTCTCCTGATTTTCAACCGATGATGAACAATTTTCCTGCTATTTTCCACGAACCTTATTATAGGCACTACACAACAGATAATCTTGAAGAACGTTTAACTACAGCAGGGTTTATCGATCTTAAGGTAGAAAATCATTTTGTTAGCAAATATTGGACTGCCTATAAGCCTCAGTAGTACTTATAGTCGTACAAAATTAGCGATAGACAACTAGGTAGTAGGTAGTAGGTAGTAGGTAGTAGGTAGTAGGTAGTAGTAAAAAAACGCCCTAATATTATCTAGTATTGCTATATTATCCGACTGCGGTGTTAAATTAGATTCCCTCAAAATGTTAATCACAGTTCACTATATTGTAGACAACTACTTTAGTGAAACTGTGATTTTTAATGTGAGTTAGAGATGAACTAAAATTAAGAATTAGAATATAGTAATAGTTCATTAGAGGCTAGTAAATAACGACAGTGAATGATCGCTTTAATAAACTGCTTCAAATTAATACTTCAGGACTTGGCTGCTGGGTTAGTATCATCTTGGCGGTTTTCATTTTGACCAGCGTGGGTTTAGGTTGGGTCATCAAAGGCTTTGTCATTTCTATCGCCCTACTGTTTATCACCCCTGTAATCGCTTTTTGGGGATTTCAATGGTGGCTGAAACGGAGACTGATTCAAGCTCAATGTCCTGTCTGTAGTTATGAGTTTACAGGATTTAAGAATACTGAATTTAACTGTCCTAGCTGTGGCGAAGCGTTACAGGTAGAGGCTGAAAGATTTTCCCGCATAACTCCGCCTGGAACAATCGATGTAGATGCCATCGAGGTTTCGGCGAAAACGATTAAAGAAAGTAATTAATTATCAGTTGAAATATTCAAAATAAACTTGTGTCGATTCTGGGTGCGATCGCCAACATAGATTTGGTAATTACCTGCTTCCCATACTCCAGAAATTTCGGGTTTTAATCCTGATGTTTCATCACCCAAAACACAGAAACTATCGCCAGAATTGGGCCCAACAACCAGCAATGTCGGTTGCCCTCCAGCAGCTTCTACAGTTAGACGCATGTAGTCGATTCTTTGTGACAAATTTATTTTATAGCTTGGGCTATCTGCAATGAAGCCACAGCCTTGACTATCAGTAGAACCACCAGAAATCCCTTCGATTGTTTTGTCACTTTGAGCTAATGTCGAGTTGGTAAAACTAGTATTTGCCAACCCATTTTCTAGATTAATTAACAATATACCTGCGGTTAAAAATAAAAAGGCGATCGCGTTGATCTTAAATAAACCCATAATTTGTAAAGCTGAACATTTAGTTGTTTTCAGGGAAATTACCAAAAAGTTAAATTGTAAATATAAAGCCTAGTTAAAAAAACGTTTAGTGATTTTACCTATAAAATTATTCCTAATTATACTAAATTGCTAATTGTTATCCAAAAACACTGTTCCACTTACTTAATAGGCATATTTAACCAATCACTTTTTTACAAAAATACTTAAATAGGCAATTTAAAATTAAAATTTTTTAAGTATCAACTAAATAATTAATCATAATTTAAACTAGCAATAATTATAAGTATCACCATTGTTTAAATTAAAAAGTTTTTATATTTATTGAGCCAAAAAAATAAACATGAGATAAATATTAATTGTAAAATTTAAAAAATATAATTTTACTAAAATAAAAGTATATTATCACTAACTTTATTTCTCAAAATAAACTGTAATTATCAGTGATTATACCCGAAGTATTTTCTTAATATTTATCTTATTAGTATTTTTATGTTATTTGGTCATAGCTTTACTAAAACTTTAAAGTATTTACCTGTTCAATCTACTATAAAGAATTTATAACAGTAATTACTAAGATAGTTTTTAAAAATTTCCCAGAAAACCGTAGCGTTTTATTTTATATTAAAAAAATATACATATGACTAACCTTCAGAAAAATAATGCTTACAATCCCAATCGGCGAGCAGAATTTGATATTAATATAGAAGAATATCTGCTCAAGCTAAAACGTCGTTGGTTGCCAGCTCTGTCTGTTTTTATAGTTACTGTTGGAACTACTCTCTTTCTCACCAGCTTTTTAGAAAAAACTTATCAATCTGAAGGAAAAATTTTATTTAAAAAAAATACTCCCAACGCGCTACTAAATTTGGGGGAAGATACTAATGAATTTAATTCCTTGCTAAATACTCAGACTCCTCTCAGTACAGAAAAGCTGAGGATGATCTCCGAGCCAGTATTACAACAAACTATCGACCAGCTAAAGTTAAAAAATTCTCTTGGGGAGCCACTTAAAGTAAAAGAGTTAAAAGAAAAACTAGCGATTGAAATAGTTGGCGGAAGTGATGTTATATCCATTGAATATAAAGATCCCGACCCAATCATCGCTTCTAAAGTAATTAATACTTTAATGGATGTTTATGTCAAAGAGCATGTTCGCAGTAATAAGTCTGCTACTGTAAGTGCGGATAGTTTTATCTCCAGTACTATACCCAAAATTGAAACCAAATTAAATAGTCTAGAAACTAATTTACAAGGTTTCTATGAAAAAAACCAAGTTGTAGATTTACAGGAAGAAAAAAGAACTCTTGTTGCCGATATTGGTACGCTTAATCGTGAAATATCAGGCGTTGGTGCAGAATTGCAGGGTAAGAAAGCTCAAACCGATAGTTTGCAAAATCAATTAGGCTTAAACTTGAGACAAGCAATTAGCACAGTTCAATTAGGAAATACACCTCAAGTTCAAAGTATCCTTGAGCAACTTAACAGTACAGAAGCAGAGTTATCCAAAGAAAGACAGCGGTTCAATGATAACCATCCAGCAGTTGTTAGCCTCCAACAGAAGAAACAAAATTTAAATTCCCAACTACAAGGGTTAATTCGAGAGTATGTTGGCGCCAAAGTTTCCGAAGGATTATTGCTGAACGATAATCTTAAAGAGAATCAAGTCGAGAAATTTATTAATCTCAAGATCGACGAACTGAGTCTACAAACTGAACTATCATCTTTGTATCAATATCAGCAGGTTTATCTCAACCGAGCTAAACAGATACCCAGCTTAGAAAAGCAAGAACAGTCTCTACTAAGAGAGGTGGATAGCGCACGTTCGACATACAAAACCTTACTAGAAAATAAGTCAGATCTTGATGTCTTGGTTAACCAGCAAACAGGTAATGCTCAAGTTATTGAATCGGCTATCGTTCCTGAAGAAGGTAGCACAGGTAGATTACCATTAATAGTTTTTGGGGTTTTGATGGGTCTGTTTCTGGCTAATTTGACTGCTATCTTACTGGAGATGCAGGATCACTCCCTTAAAACTATTTCCGAAATAAAACAGAGGTTTGCCTTTCAAGTATTGGGAGTTGTACCTCTTGATCCGCTGCAAAATAGCCAAGGAGGAATTATTGTTCAAAGAGAACCAGACTCCTTTGCCAGCGAAATATATCGCATGATTCAAACTAATCTTAAGTTTCTAGCAGCTAAGCGACAACCAAAAGTTATTTTGATGACTAGTTCTGTTCCTGGGGAAGGAAAATCACTTGTGGCAGCAAATTTAGCAGCTGCAATGGCTCAGTTAGGGCGTAAAGTTTTACTTATTGATGGCGATTTAAGAAAAGCGTCTCAACATGATATTTGGCAGATTAGCAATAAAGCTGGAGTCAAGGATGTAATAGCACACAAAATACCTTTAGCTCAAGTTGTCACTCAGCCAATGAAGCAACTAGACATTTTAACTTCAGGAATTATCGCTCCTAATCCATTAGCTTTATTGGATTCACCAGAGATGAGTCAGCTGGTGGCAGCAGCAAGAAAGGAATATGAATTAGTGATTATTGATGCACCACCTTTGGCTGTAACTGCTGATGTCTTAACTTTAAGCAAATTAGCTGATGGTATTGTCTTTATAAGTCGTCCAGGAATTGTAGAAAATGAGAGTGCAGAACTAGCCAAAGAAACTTTATATAATGCTCATCTTGAACAACAAGTTTTGGGAATGGTAATTAATGGTGTCAAGCAAAAAGAGTTTGATCGCTATTCGTATCATGCTAAATACAGTAAAAATTATTTTTCTAGTTCTACTGAAAGTAGCCAAGCCAAAACTGCTACTGCCTAAATTTAGCTTTTAATTACTCTCATAAATAGACAGTAATTAGAAACAGTTCTTGATTACGAAAAAATTAACAAATCAACTCCTGATAATTGTTTTAAATGCAGCAGAATTTCGACTATATGAGCAAAAGCCAGAGCAATTTTTTGATATATATGAAATATATAATGAAACTATTAGGCTGGACTTATGGACTGTTACTAATCTTGAATCTTCTGTTTACCCTAGGAATTCCTCAATTTGGAATTATATCTGGACTATATTATGCTAGTGCTGAATAATTATTACTTAAAGCTCCAGTAAACAGAAATAGAAATTATGAATTTGGCAGAGATCAAAGTTAAAGTTACAAATCTATTTCAAAGTAGTCTGGCACAGGACACTCTCTGGATGTTGTTTTCTAAGCTATTTAATATAGTTATGCAGACAGCATACTTTATTATTATTGCCCGTTTGTTGGGTAAGGAAAACTATGGTTCGTTTGTGGCGATTACCGCAGTGGCAAATCTGGTTTTTCCCTTTGTCCCTTTAGGTAGTGAGCATTTATTGGTTAAAAATGTCTCTACTAATCGAGCAACCTTCAGCACTAATTGGGGCAATAGTTTAGTTCTTTCCGTTGTTAATGGTACTTTCTTGACGCTACTTCTGTTTTTGCTTTCTCCTGTTCTATTTCCTGGAAATATTCCTTGGGTAGCAATTCTGCTGATTCTCGTAGCCGATCTAATTTGTCTTGCTTTGCTTGATTTGGGTAGTAAGTCATTGCTAGCAAGCAACATGGTTAATAAGACAGCTCAACTAGAAGTTTTAGGTACCTGTAGTAAGCTTTTAGCTGCATTGTCTTTAGTGGTTTTTTTCCCTAATCCGAGCGTAAATACCTGGAGTTATCTATATTGTACTAGTTCAGTGGTTATGACTGTAATTACAATCTTATTGATTACGAAAATGCTAGGTTTGCCTCGCCCCATACTCTCTGAGCTGCGATCCAATCTCGTTCAAGGATTTTACTTCTCGATTAGTACTTCTGCGAACAACATTAACGCCAATCTAGATAAGTCAATGTTAAGTAAAATATCAGGAGTTGCATCCACGGGAATATATGCTTCTGCTTATCGCTTTATTGATGTCGCCAATTCACCGCTACTAGCCTTATTTGGTGCTACCTATACTAGGTTTTTTCAACATGGAGCGTCTGGGGTGCGGGGGAGTTTAAATTTTGGGAAACGACTTCTACCCATTTTGACTTTTTATGCGATCGCCACCGTAATTGGATTTTGGCTGATAGCTCCCTTTATTCCCGTAATTCTCGGTGAAGATTATCGCGATGCAATTGGCGCTCTTTTATGGCTATCTCCCTTACCAGCGATCGCTGCTTTTCAATATTTGGCAGCAGATACTCTAACTGGTTCGGGGCATCAAAAGTCGCGCAGTATTGTCCAGGTAGGATCGGCTCTTGTCAATGTGGTCTTAAATATTATTTTAATTCCGCTTTTTTCTTGGAAGGGGGCAGCGATCGCCACGATCATCTCTGATTCTGTACGGTTAGTTTGTCTTTGGCTAATTGTATTTATACTATATCGTCGAGAGAGCAAACAAGACTATTTACCTGGATAGAAAAAATTCCTTTCTATTTATTACAATTAGCTTAACGTACCACTATGCTATTTAATTCTTTTGAGTTTATTTTTTTATTTTTACCAATTACTTTAGCTGTATTTTTTTGGTTGAGTAATAAAAGCAAATATGTTGAACAACAACTACCTATAATTTGGCTGGTGTTGGCATCTTTCTTCTTTTATGGCTGGTGGCAACTGCATAGTATTAATTTGTTTTTACTAACTACATCTATACTTTTCAATTATAGCTTAGGCTATTGTTTAAGCAATGTAGTTAAAAATGCGTTGTTTAAAAAAGCTCTTCTGATTTCAGGCGTTGTTTTGAATTTAGGATTAATTTCTTATTTTAAATATGCCAATTTTTTCGTAAGTAATTTTAATCAATTATTTCATACTAAATTAAATTTACCTCCAATAGCATTACCATTAGCAATTTCTTTCTTTACATTTATCCAAATTGCCTACTTAATTGATGCTTATAAAGGAGAAACAAAAGAATATACTTTACTAAAATATATGTTATTTGTTTCTTTTTTCCCTCATTTAATTGCTGGCCCAATTGTTCATCATTATGAACTTTTACCTCAGTTTGAAAAACCCTCTATTTATAAATTTAGTCAAACAGCATTATCTATTGGTCTAACTGTATTTATCGCTGGTTTATTCAAAAAGGTGATCTTTGCCGATCGCATTGCTGAATATTCCAATTTGGCTTTTGCTGCGGCATCTCAAGGTATCGACCTAACCTTTTCCGAAGCTTGGGTAGGCGCATTGGGCTATACTCTACAGCTTTATTTTGATTTTTCGGGCTATTCTGATATGGCGATCGGTGCATCCTATATGTTTGGGATCCGCTTACCGCTAAATTTTAATTCTCCCTACAAAGCGATCAGTATTGTCGACTTTTGGCGCAGATGGCACATCACTCTGTCTCATTTTCTCAGGGATTACTTATATATACCTCTGGGGGGTAGTCGTAAAGGACAACTACGTCGCCACCTAAATTTACTGGTCACGATGCTACTAGGGGGTTTGTGGCACGGTGCAGGTTGGACTTTTATCTTTTGGGGCGGACTACATGGAATTTATTTAATAATTAATCACCTGTATCGCTCTGTTCGCCAGAGTTGGGGTCATAATCTCAAAAATGATGGGTGGCTACTTCGCGGTACGGGACAGATTACAACCTTTGTTGCGGTGGTGATTTCTTGGGTCTTTTTCAAAGCTAGTGATTTTGAGACAGCAACCTCAATGCTACAGTCAATGTTTGGCTTTAACGGCATCAATTTACCTAATTTTTTAGAACCTTATCTTGGTTTTTTAAGAAATATGGGCGTCGAATTCTCAGGGTTTACCGTCAACGTAGGGATCAGTCAGAAATATGCCACTTTCGGTATTCTTATCTTATTACTGATTGCTTGGTTTACCCCTAACACCCAGCAGTGGATGGGTAAATACAATCCAGCTTTAACCGTCCTAAAGGATACACAAGCTAAACCTGTTGAAAATGAAAAACATCAGTCACAGTGGCAGCAAAAATTCTGGCAGGATCTATCGTGGAAGCCAAATAAAATTTGGACCATAATCATTGCCAGTTTAACTTCACTATCTCTATTGTGCTTTTCTCGGGTTAGTGAATTCCTTTATTTCCAATTTTAATTTTTAAACTTATACTCTAAATTAACTACATAAAATGAACTTGAAAAGTGCCACAGAAGGATTTTTAAAATTAGGTAAACGTACAGCCTCAGCAATGCCAGATTCTCAAATAGACAGTAAAGAAAAGGACAGCAAGTTTAGTTTCGGTCTATATGGACTTGTGACTTCTTTATTATTAGGTTCTGTAGCTGGAGTTAATTGGTTGGTCGATCCTCTGTGGTATAGTCACGGAAATATCTTGACGGGCAAAAATTTTGCTTTTAATGAACGTGTTACTAAAACCAACCTTTTTTTGAGGACTAAAGATCGGGAAAACTATGACTGTATTATTCTTGGTAGCTCTAGGGTAACGACTTTGAGAGCCTCAGAGTTGAGTAACCATAATTGTTTTAACTATGCTCTTAAGGGAGCAGAAATACCTGATTTTGTCAGCTACGCTAATTTTCTGCAAGAGCAAAAAATCGATCCCAAAATAGTCTATGTTGGGGTGGATGGCTTAAATTTTGTGGAACAAGAAAGAAAAGAAGAACAACCAATTTCAATTGAAAGTCTTCAAACTCCATCTTTTCTCCAGGCTTACCTTTCGTCTGACGTGTTGTTATTCTCGGCAATGACTATACTTGGTATTAGTCCAGATCCTGGAAATTATTACGATCAAAATTTTGAGCCTGTAGATTTTCCGAACCCTCCTGTTTATGATGCAAAATTTTACAAGCCTGGTTCACCACAAAAATGCGATCTAACTTCAGTAGAAACATTTATCGGGTTGAAAAAAGTTTTCCCTAATGCCAAATTTGTAGGTTTTGTGCCACCGAGATCGGCTTGGAGCATGGTTAATGACACTTATGGTAGGGGACTAATGGATTGTGAACTATCAGCTTTCCATCAGCTAGGGCAAAATTATGATGCCATGTATGATTTTTCCATTCCTTCTGAGATAACTCAAAACCCTCTTAACACTTTTGATGGCAGTCATTATTCAGTGGAAACCAACAATCGCATCGCCCAAATTTTGCAGGGGGAAACAGACGGTGATTTTGGAATTCGCGTGGATAACTATCAATTTGATGATTATCGAGCAGCTTACCGCCAGAAGTTGAAGGACTTTTTAGCCAAAGAAGGTGAGTTACAACGCTGGGATAATAACTCGGAAATTTCTATTGATATGGTTCAGAAAAAAAACCCTAATTAAACTGTGAGTAATTAGGGAAGAATTTAATTGACTAATTTTATTTAAGTTAACTAGAAAATTAACTATAAGCTGTTAAATCTGCTTCTTTTGATGATTTGCGATCGCCTCATGGCTGGAGGAATTGCCAGGCTTTGGATTACCTGGTTGCTTCTCTCGTATTCCATTTGCTTTAATTCAGTATAATCTAGCCAATGAATGCAGTTTACGGGACAAGTATCCATTGCTTCTTCAATTAGCTCTTCTAGATCGCCATCTTGATTAAAAACTCTGGCTCTCCCATATTCTGGCTCAATATAGAACGTATTTGTCGCTACATGAGTACAGTTTTTACAGCCAATACAGATATTTTCATCAACGAAAACTCCTTTTTGCCGCCAAATCCCACCTAATTCTGGCTCAAAACCATTAGGCTGATTTGAGTCAGTACTATTCATTATGCGCTCCAACGTTGTACAACTAAACGGATTGAACCATCTTCATTCTTAACTTGCTCGGCGATCGCAAATCCTTGATTAGCAGTTTCGTTGACTACTGTATGATAGGCGTAGCGTTGAGTTACTTGGCGTAAAAAACCATCTACAGTCAAGGGTTGCTGCCAATATTGTAAGTCGGCGACTAGTTCATACTCGCTACCATTCCAGCAAAATCCAAAATCATAGCTATTGTTTTGCTCAATTACTACCTCAGCCTGATGGGTTTGACCCTGATAGCCACGGACTACTCCTGAACTATTCTTCCAATCTACGTCTAAATCCTTGAGAGCTGCTTTCAAAAAGTTTAAGTTACGAATTTTTGTTTTGATGTTGCTGAAATGTGACATAAGTTTTCTCTAGGGAACTGAATTAATTAAATGTTCTAATTGAATTGTTTAAATTGGCTTAAAATTACCAATCGCTATAGCTGCTTTGGGTAACAGTGGTAGCTGATTGAACTTTGTTTTGAGCATAATAATCAGAGGTTTGCTTTTGATCCACAACAACTCCTAGCTGTTGTTCGATCGCTGCGGTTACTTCTTGGCAAGATGAACCAACAATACCTGTGACCGTCTCCTTTACTCGTCCATCGGGATAAATAATAAATTCTAATGTTTCCATTTATCTGCTGCTTGGCGATCGCGTAGCCTAAACTGTGTTTTTAACAGGGTAACGTTACTATTTTTTTGTTATATCGTTCTCATTATAGATATTTTGAGGGTCAGCACGAATTCTCAAAGAATCTTATTAAAAGTTAATAATAGCTGAATTAGTTACTACTTCATAATCTAAGTTTTCCGTAATTTAACTTTGGAGTCAAGAGATCAGAGTTGCTGCCAAAAGTTTTTTTAATAAAAAGACATAATCCGCAGAAAATGTTTGTAATTCAAACGAGGGGGAAAAATTACTTTTAATTTAATCTTAGCCATGGGCTGAGGATCATACAATCTGTTATGTATTCAAGTTAGAGTCAGAAATAATGATCGATCAATCAACTAATCCGATTAGAGTTGGTGTTTTAGGTTTTGGTGGTCTAGGACAAGCAGCAGCCAAGATTTTAGCTGCCAAACGAGAAATGATCCTAGTGGCAGCAGCAGACCACAAAGGTTATGTTTACACGGGAGCGGGTTTAGATATAGACGCCGCAATTTCTAGTTATCACGAGCATCATTCTGTAGGATATCTAGCTGCTGGGGGAGTGCTTAGTAGCAATAGTATCCAAGATTTAGTTGAAAATGCTGACGTAGATGGCTATTTTCTCGCGTTACCTAACTTACCCAACACTTTTATGGCAGGTGTTGCACGGCAGTTTATCCAAGCTGGATGGCAAGGAGTGTTAGTAGATGCTTTAAAAAGAACTAGCGCCGTCGAACAATTGCTGGAATTACAGTCTGATTTAGAGCAGACAGGCATTACCTATCTGACAGGTTGTGGTGCTACTCCTGGCTTATTAACCGCTGCTGCTGCGATCGCTGCTCAAAGTTATGCTGAAATTCATAGTGTTAAAATTACCTTTGGAGTAGGCATTGCCAACTGGGAAGCTTACCGCGCTACTATCAGAGAAGATATTGCTCACATGAGCGAATACGATGTGGAAAAAGCTAGCGCCATGACTGATGAAGAAGTTGCTGCATTGTTAGATCGAACTAACGGTATTATCTCATTGTCAAATATGGAACATGCCGACGACATCATGTTAGAACTAGCGGGTATTTGCGATCGCGATCGCGTTACCGTAGGGGGAGTAGTAGACACTCGTAATTCCCAAAAACCTCTAAGCACCAACGTTAAAGTTACAGGACGTACTTTTGAAGGCAAAATTTCTACCCATACTTTTACTTTGGGTGATGAAACTAGTATGGCAGCTAACGTCTGTGGCCCTGCATTTGGCTATCTTAAAGCGGGAATGTCTTTAAATCGTCGTGGCATTACTGGCTTGTTCACGGCAGCGGAAATTATGCCTCAGTTTGTTAGGTAGTTTAAAGATAAATTGAGTCTAAACTACAGTCCACTGAATTATTGATTTATATCCCTACCTAACAACGTTAGGAGATCTTTGAAATACTACTTCTGTCTTACGAAATTTCCTATTTCCTATTTCCTACTTCCTATTTTGTACGACTATAAATCTGGTTTTTTGGGTAAAGGAATGTCTTTTATTTGATCAGGATTTAAGTTAGGGAGAGGGACATTACGTAAGCGATCGCCTAATGATGGTGGTGAGTTATCTGGTGCAGGAACTGGTTCAGGACTAGGTTTTGGTTGCGTTGCTGGAGCTGGTGCGGGTTTAGGTTGCGGTTGCGGTTTAGGCGCAGGTTTAGCTTGCGGTTTTGGTGTTGGAACTGGTGCGGGTTTAGGTTGCGGTTTTGGTGCGGGTTTTTCCGTTCTAAGAGAAGGTAGAGTCAAAGAAGGACAAATCTCGGCATCATATTCGTAATTTACCTCTACTTGATAGGGCTTGGGCTTATTTGTGTCATTATCAAAAATACGACCTCTAAGATCCTGAATAGCTTGTTGATTAAAAATGGGATATTCTGAGCCTTTAAGCAAATCGAGAGCAACAACTTGACCTTTAGCACCAACCACCACACCAAAAACACTGCTTCCTTTAAGCCTTAAAATACAGGCATCGCGGGGATAAGTACCTTTGATTTTGATTTCTCTTGATGGAACGCCATTAACCTTAGTCACCCAGTCAACATAGTTTCTATTGGCTTGCTCGTTACTATTTCCGTCTTTGGTTTTGGTAAGACTTTGATGCAAGCTCGCAATTCGCTGCTGTGATTGAGTCACTTTTCGAGTAGCAATAATTTCTGGAGTCTCCTGTGGGTTAGTTTTAGGTTGAGTTTCAGGCTTCACTTCAGGTTGCTTTTGCGTCGGGTTTTTCGGCTTAGTTGCAGTTGAGGGATTTGGGGGAGTTTTAACTGCTGAAGGTTTAGTGGGTTGCTGGGGGATTTTTCCGATATTAGGCGGTAGCTTGATTGGCTCAACCTTGAAATCTGAAGGATCAATTTGTGGGGGAAGAGGCAACTGAGACCAATTACCTACAGGCGGAAGCTTAATATCGTTGATTGGTGGTAAGGAAGGAAAATTAAATTGTGGTGGTGGCGGAACTACTAGGGGTGGCAAACTAGAAGGATCGGTATTTCCAGGCAACCAATTTGGTGGGATAGCCGAGGGTGAAGTAAGTTCGCTGAGTTTGGACAGATCTGGGTTTGCCAATTGAGGATCGAGATCTGGTAAACGAGCCTGTTGTTCGGCATTTAGTTCAACAATCGAAACTTCTCTTTTACCATCGTCATCGTTAGATTTGAACGTTGGCAGACCAAACTTTAATAACAATAGATGAAGCGTAACTGACAGCAATAGACATAGCTGTGTTGGGTTAATTAACTTACCAGATTGATGATCTAATTTTGACTCGTAGGACATAACCCGCAACTAGAAAAATAATAGCTAAAATTTAGTTGTCTAATTTACAGAATAACTTGGAAAAATAGGATAGTTTGGATTGGTTAAAGAACAGTAATTTACTCCCTTAGTGTTAACAGGATTTTAAATTATCTAGGTCAGATATCTAGGTCAAAGAATTAAAGTGATTTAGGTATTGGCGATCGCTTGGTCGAAATATTAGTTTTAATGCTCCACAATCATAACTATCAATCCAGACTAAGGGTAATTCTTCCAGATGACAATCCCTTCTGGCACTCAAATCATAATTACACCAAATCTTAATCACTTCTTATTTTCTAATTTGTACAGGCATTACTAGATAAGTCATGGTCAAGCCACCCAAAGGACTAAAGATAACTGGCTGATAACCTTCATTCAGCTGCATTTTTATTTCAGTGGTGGATAAAGCTTTTAATCCGTCCATTAAATACTTGATATTAAAAGCAATCTCAATATCATCTCCCATAATCTCAGCAGGTAGAGACTGTTCGGCGTTACCTATATCTTGAGCATCCGCCGAGACAACTAGTTCTGAACTATCGTTATGTAGGCTAAATTTTACCAGGTTATTCTTCTGTGCCAAAACTGCCACCAACTCTAAACTAGAAATGAGGCGTTTGCGATCGAGGATAATTTCACGGCTAAATTTTTGGGGAATCAACTGACCATATGCAGGGTAATCTCCTGAGATCTTTGTACTAGTTAAAAGGCGATCGCGATACTCAAACACCATCACCTGTTCATCAAAACTTACCTTAACCTTGTCGCCTTCGGCAGCATTATTGACAATTCTTTCTAGTTCTCTTAACGCTTTAGCAGGAATAGTTACAGATAACTGGGGTAACTCGACAGTAGACTCTGATTCTGAATCATTGAGGTTAGTTGCCACTACCGCCAAACGATGACTATCAGTAGCAGCGAATTCTAAAGTGTCGCCACCACCTTGACCAATACCTTGGATCTTTAAATGAACTCCTGTTAAAATCTGTTTAGATAATTCAGTCGAAGCCGCAAATAAACAGCCTCCTAAACCTTGGTTAAGAAGAGCGATCGGTAATTCTATTGTCTGTGCTTCTGGTTCAATCGTGGGAAGTTCAGGAAACTCAGCAGCATCTATTCCTGTTAGTTGAAATTGACCTGATGTGGAACTAATTGTCGTCACAAAATTAGCTTCTTCTGATTCGGCTTCTGGGACTTCTAGGGTAATTTCAATCTCTGGTAAACGAGTAACAATATCATTCAATAACCTAGCGGGGAGGGTAATACTGCCACCTGTATCAACTTGAGCATTAAAACTCGTCTTAATGCCCAAGCTACCATCAAAAGCAATCAAACTAACTTTTTGGCTAGTTTCGCTGGCTTGAATTAAAACATTACCTAAAACAGGGGGTTCTGGACGAGAAGGAACAGCACGACTAACAAGGGAAAGATGATCTTTTAGGTCAAATGAGGCGCAAATAATTTTCATCTCAGAATCGAAATCAAGGAATGTTGCCCATCGATTGTACTATTTTACCAACGCCCTTCGGGCTTAAGTCAAAAGTCAAAAGTCAAAAGTAATTAACTAAGTTCTTTGATTAGGGAGATGATCCAAGCTGAAGCAATAGTAATTAAGACAAAAACCTCTAAAATTTTAAGTGGAGCAGGAAAAGATAACCATTGCTGAACTATTTTCATGCTGAAATTGCTACGCCAATTAAGCAGATGTTGACGCCACAAGGTAGGACTATCTTGACTACGAAATCGCCAATTAAGCATCGATAAAATTAAAGGAATACCACCAACCCGAATACTCATTAATAAATGAAGCGCGATCGCCATTACTAAAATCAGCCAAGAAACAAGATGAGCATAGTACCAGAAATGATTAAGTTCTCCTTGAGGTAGCCACTTTTCACTCATCATCTTGCCCGAAAAAACCGCAAAAGTTATTGCCAAAATATTCATGGTATTAACTAAGCGGTGCAGGGTATACCACCAAATTGGTTTACCCAATTGAGCTAGTTTAGCCAAAGAGTTGGACTGAATCAATCTTCGTTGACCTCGATTAAAAGCATAAACGACAAAGAAAGGGAAAATAAGTAAAGTCCAAAGTCCAAATGTTCCGTGAATACCTTCAATTTCCTGAAATTTAGGTAAAGGTATAGTACCCCAACGTCCATCGTAGGTGTTGTAAGTCCAAAAAGCAGTAACTATTGCCGCGATCGCACATAAGCCAATTAGACCATGAAGTATACGGAGTAAGAGTGGTTGATAGGGTGCCGAAGATTTTACCGACATAAAATCAGAAAATTTGCTAATTAAGGTTTGCTTTCTAGTTTAATTAACAACTTGGGAAAATTAATGAAGCGATCGCAAGTTAAATATTAAGTCTCGCGCAAAGACACAAAGACGCAAAGGGGTAAAATCTGATTTAATGCATTTTCATAGAGAATTGGCATGAGTCTACTTTAGACATTCAAATAGCTAATGCTAACATTACTAAGCAAAGCTGATGATATCTACTTTATTTAGTTTATTTTAGGTTTAATAGTGGCACAGGTCGTAGTTGAAAATGTCTATAAAAGCTATCGTGGCAAGGCAGAGCGGGTTCAGGGGTCGAAAAATAAGCCAGATGCGCTGAGGGAAGATCGATCCAAACAGGTTACTGTGCTGCGGGATATTAACTTTACCGTTGAGTCTGGGGAGTTTTTAGTTTTGGTGGGGCCATCAGGCTGTGGTAAAAGTACGCTGTTGCGTTTACTGGCGGGTTTAGAGGAATTGACTGGAGGTAATATTAGAATTGGCGATCGCCTGGTGAATAATTTACCACCTAAAGCCAGAAATATTGCCATGGTGTTTCAAAATTATGCCCTGTATCCGCATTTGAATATTTACGATAACATCGCCTTTGGTTTACGGCGGGATTCGCGAACCGATAGTAAAGAAAAAGTTAGCTCAAATTTGTGGCAAAGTACTTTAACAGGTACAACTCGTTATTTGCCTCGCAGCATGAGATATCTATCCGCCAAGGAGAAAGAGGTACGGGATCGGGTACGCTATGTGGCGAGTTTGTTGCAGATTGAGCCATTACTAAATCGCTTACCAAAAGAGCTGTCTGGAGGGCAAAAGCAACGGGTAGCATTAGGCAGAGCGATCGCCCGCAACCCCCAAGTCTTTTTGATGGATGAGCCATTATCTAATTTAGATGCCAAACTACGGACGCAAACCCGCACTCAGATTGTCCAGCTACAGCGACAGTTAAAGACAACCACGGTTTATGTAACTCACGATCAGACAGAAGCGATGACTATGGGCGATCGCATTGCCGTGATGTACAACGGTCAAATTCAGCAGATTGCCCCACCGTTAGAAATTTATGAACGACCAGCTAATCGTTTTGTCGCGGAGTTTATTGGTTCGCCAGCCATGAATTTTTTACCCGTAGATTTAGAATCTCCCCTCAAGTTAGTTAACCCTCATTTTGCTCTAGATTTACCTGCTATTTGGACAAAATCTCTGCAACACAGTCAGGCAAAATCCCTAATTTTGGGTATTCGTCCCCAACATTTAGCTATCGATCGAGAAAGCCAGTCTAGCATTCAGATTGAGGTAGATTTAGTAGAGGCACTGGGGAATGAAACCTATCTCTCTGCTCATTTAACAGCACAGCCTGATACTACCTTGACGGTATCTCTACCACCAGATAAACGCCTACGAGTTGGCGATCGCCTTTGGCTGAGTATTAATACCGACAAAATCCATCTTTTTACAGTTGATGATGGACGGGCGATCGCTGTTTAATATTTTTAATTAATAATAGTCGTAAGATTCAGTTTTCTGGTGTCTTGCTGATTACCGAGTTTGCACCAATAAATATTAACGAATAGCCATGATTAAAACACCAGATTGGGTCAAAAATGCCGTTTTTTATCAAATATTTCCCGATCGCTTTGCCGTTAGTGAATCCACGATTAAAGGACAATGGCAAGCTTCTCAATATGAGGGTTGGGACGCAACACCAACTTACCAGGGATATAAGGGAGGAAACTTGTGGGGAGTAATTAAAAAGCTGGACTATATCAAAGATTTGGGAGTCAATGCCATCTACTTTACACCGATCTTTCAGTCGGCTTCCAATCATCGCTATCATACCCATGACTATTATCAGGTAGACCCGATGTTAGGGGGCAATGTGGCGTTTGCTGCTCTAATTAAAGCTGCCCACGAACATGAAATCAAAATAGTATTAGATGGAGTGTTTAACCATGCTAGCCGTGGCTTTTTCTTTTTTAACGATATTTTAGAAAATGGCCCGAATTCCCCTTGGTTAGATTGGTTCAAGATTTATGATTGGCCCCTATCTGCCTATGACGGTAGTAAACCCGCCAACTACGAAGGCTGGATTGGCGATCGCGCTTTGCCTGAGTTTAATCATGATAATCCCCAGGTCAAGGAATATATCATGCAGGTAGCTGAATACTGGCTCAATCAAGGTATTGATGGCTGGCGCTTAGATGTACCAAATGAAGTAGATACGCCTGGATTTTGGCAAGAATTTCGCGATCGCGTTAAAGCAGTCAACCCTGAAGCCTATATTGTCGGAGAAATTTGGGGTGATGCGAGTTACTGGCTAGATGGGACACAGTTTGATGGGGTGATGAACTATCGTTTTGCCGAAGCGGCGATCGCTTTTGCAGCAGGAGATAATTATCTACCTGAGTTTTGTCATGGTGAATTAAGACCCTATCCACCTATTTCTGGCACTGAATATGCAATGCGGATTGATGCTTTGCTGAAGCTTTATGATTGGGAAATTCAGCTTGCTCAACTCAATTTATTAGATAGCCACGATACTCCTCGACTGCTAACTGCGGTAGGAGAAAACAAAAGTAGCTTTATGCTAGCGACTGTGCTGATGATGACTTTTCCTGGTGCGCCCAGTATCTTCTATGGCGACGAGGTTGGTTTAATAGGTGGGAAAGATCCTGATTGTCGGCGCGCCTTCCCTGAACCCGCAAATTGGGATGTGGAGATTTTAAAAGATTATAAACAGCTAATTGCCTTACGCCACCAATATTCAGCTTTAAGTATAGGGAAATATAAAACTCTGTATGCAGGGCAACATTTGTATGTCTTTGCTCGCATCTTGGATCGCGAAGAAGCGATCGTAGCTGTTAATATTGGCAAGGAACAGGCGGATGTCGTTTTTAATGTAACCGAATTGCAGTCTCAACCCGAAAAAGTTGTTTATGGTTCAGGGAGAATCGACTGGCATCTTACCACCGAAGGTAACAAAATAGAGCTGATTATTCCCGCTCAAAGCAGCATCATAATTGTTTAAATTAACTTATGGGCGAATAACCATTCGCCCCTACGATATATAAATTTAATCTAATTTAATTTGAGCTTAAAACAACGGTTACATCATCATTTAACTCAGATTGTACGGGAAAGAGATCCCTATCTTAATTCTGGTGGACATTTTTTAGTTAGGGAATATATTCGCGAGACTTTAAGTCAATGGGGCAAGGTAGAAGTTCATGAGTTTAAGTTTCAGGGCAAAACCCATCAGAATTTAATTCTTAATCTTAATTCGGCTTCCAGTTCAGATTTTCCGCCGATTTTAATTGGCGCACATTACGACGCTGTGCCAGGAACTCCTGGTGCCGATGATAATGCGACGGGAGTGGCGGTTTTACTAGAAATGGCAGAAGTATTTGCCAGTAATCCGATCAAGTATCCTGTCAGACTAGTAGCCTTTGATTTAGAAGAATATGGCCTATTAGGAAGTAATGCTTATGCTAAATATCTTAAAGACAACCAGCAGAAACTAAGGCTCATGTTGTCCTTGGAAATGTTGGGCTATTGCAATCATGCCCCAGGTTCTCAAACTTATCCCGATTTAATTAAACCATTCTATAGCGATATGCCTTTCGGCATGGCTTCGCAACGCGCCAATTTCATCGCCTTAGTAGGTAACTTATCGGCAATTCTCGACCTGAATCGTCTCGCTAAACAAATGAAAAAAAACGGCACGCCGATTGCAGTCTTACCCGATCCCAGTGCTGGTAAATTAGTGCCGATTACAGGATTTAGCGATCATCGTCCTTTCTGGCAACAAAAATACCGCGCCATCATGGTGACTGACACGGCAATGTTACGTAATCCTCACTATCACCAAGCTAGTGACACGATTGAGACTCTAGACTTAGACTTTCTGACAAATACTTGCCAAAGCCTTATAGCAGCTTTGAGAAAAATTAAGTGATTAGTAATCAGTAATCAGTAATCAGTCCTAAAGGACGTTGTATGCTAAAGCACTAGCTTCGCGTCGCCCTTGTGGTATAAGCTTCGCAAATAATTATTTATACTTGATATATTCATAAACATTGAGATACTGACTACCCGCAGCCTTCCAAGAATAGTCATATTCCATGCCTTGCTGGACTAATTGCTCAAACTCTTTAGGATACTCATAATACAGCCCGATCGCTCTTTCCATTGCCGACTCTAAAGCATTATTATCCATTTGATAGAATACATAGCCGTTGCGTTTTTCGGGCGCATGGTCAGGATCGTAGTCGCGGTCAAATACCGTACTAAGTAAGCCACCTACACCGCGTACAATTGGCACTGTGCCATATTTGAGACTGATTAACTGAGTTAAGCCACAGGGTTCAAAGTTACTGGGAACAACTATCATATCCGCCCCTGCATAGATTAGATGAGCTAATTCTTCGTCAAAGCCAATTTCTAGATGTACGTCAGGATTATCATTGAGGAAATATTTTTCGTGCAAGAATTTATTGTTCACTTCTGGAGATGTACCTGAACCCAGTAGTACATACTGAGCATTATGTTGGAGAGCATAGTAAATCGAGTGATGTACCAGGTGAACTCCTTTTTGATCGTCTAAACGGCCAATGTAAGCAATAATCGGCTTATCAGACTCATGCATTAGTAGTCTTTGACGCAGAGCTTGTTTATCTTTTGCTTTATCCTCTAATTTGTCTATGTCGTAGTTAGCAGGAATTAATTTATCTGTAGCTGGATTCCAGAAATTATAGTCAACTCCGTTGAGGATACCGCTAAATTTCTTTTGATGAATTTCTAAGGTATGACCTAAACCATAGCCAACATCGGTAAAACGAGCTTCCCAAGCGTGGTGAGGAGAAACAGTGTTGACGTAATTGGCATAAACAATCCCACCTTTCATTAAGTTAAGTGCAAAGGGATTGAAGTTGTCCTGGAGGCGAGAATAATCGAAATAGTATTCTGGTCGGTTTAAACCTGTCGCTGCTAAAATTTCGTTGCCACAGCTACCTTGATGTCTGAAATTATGGATTGTATAACAAACCCGTTGACGCTCCATACCATAGTACTGATACATCTCGTAGAGCATCACAGGGATTAAGCCAGTTTGCCAGTCATGACAGTGGATAATATCAGGACGCTTATTACTTTTGAGCAGGAATTCCATGGCTGCTTTACTAAAGAAAGCAAACCGCATGGGATCATCGTGACTACCATAGACATGACCACGATTAAAAAACTGATCTTGGCTTTTTGGCTGGATAAAAAAGCACAGTCTACCGTGTACCCAGCCACAGAAGACATCACACTTAATTTCGCCACCATACCAAGGCACACCCAAATCGAGATAAGCATCATGTAACCCCCAAATATGGTCATATCTCATGCAGTCATACATGGGTAGAATTAGCTCGACGCAATGCCCTCGCTCGTCTAATTCTCGGCTCAATCCGTAAACAACATCTCCTAAACCGCCAGCTTTGATCACAGGAGCGCATTCGGAGGCAATTTGCACGATGTACATGGTTTATTCCTCTCTTAATAAAACTTTATAATTATCTATTTTATTTTAAGATTTTAGACCACAAAGTCAATTTACGCGGATTTATGAGAAAAAAAGCTAAAAATGTTATTTGAATTAACAGTATTACGCTTAATGTAAATTACCTCGCTCAACGGCAACCCCTACTGTGCGATCGCAAATATCAGTAGCGATAATCTGTCTTGCAGTAATGAATGAGGGCAGAGCGCAAATTCTAATTATTTGATATTTTCACGCACCAAATTTTCGGATATTTCTAATCTTTGGGCGATTTGTTCGATATTCAAGCCTAATTCCTGTAATAAAGGAATCATTGCCAGTTTTTGCTCTAATTTGCCCTGTTGCAGACCTTCTGATTTAGCATCCTGATAAACTCTGGTTTGTTTGATCTCTTCTAGATTTAACATCGTTTCTATTTCCTGATAACTCAGTTGTGGAAATTTATAAATAACAATAGTTTCGATTAATTCCAGTAGTTGTTTTTGACTGGTTGTGTCGCTAAACTCCTGTCTGGTTCTCTCGATTAAGTTTCTGGCTAATTCTCCTGCATTACTTTCAGCTTCAACTACTAATTTTAATATACCTAGCCCGATGTTAGATTGAACTCCCTCTGGCATCTGGTCGAGATATATTCTCTGTAGTCTTTGATTGGCTAGTTCTTGGTATCTTGGGGGAATAGCTACATCATTATTCTGGCGGTCAAAGATGACAATCGCGAACCATTCTGGATTGACTGGTTTATATTGACTGAAATACAGGAAAATACTGGGAAATAAGCGATCGTAAAAGTCGGTTTCTTGGTAAAACTGCACCTCTACGAAATACAGAGGTTGATCGCTATGTTCTTCAGTGGTGGTAAATAAACCATCTAGGCGAAAGGATCGTTGTTTAATTTCTGGGGCAATGAATTGATAGGCGTTGGGGTTAATTTGTTCTTGTTGAATTAACTGGAAGAAAATCCAGGGGAATTCCTGAAATAGCTGGTAGAAAAGGGTATCGGTTTTCACAAAAATTAAGCAGTTAAATCTCGATCATTCACGAACATTTGACTAAGCTCATACTACGCCTTCTCAGAACATCTTCAGGGCTTATGAGGGGAAAAGTCGTTTTCTCAGCTGGCATTGGTCTTTTAATCGGACGGGGTGGTTGAATTAGGTCTACAGCAATTAGTTTGTCTTCGGGGAAAATATCACTTAAATACCATTCATCTTGAGATAAGATATCCCAGATATCTGCTAGACGGCGAAATTTACGAGCTTTGTTGCCCATTCTCAAGATCCAGCCACCGACGGTACGTTGTACATCCATGCAGGCATCGTGAGCTAGTCTGAGGACTCTTTTTAAGCTAATCCGCATTAACGGGGAGATATCTTTTGCCCTACGGATGATTTGTTTGGCTTGTTCTAAATCTTTTTTGATGATTTCGTTTTCTTGTCTAAGTTTATGGACTTCTGTTTTAAGGGCGATTATTTCTTTTTCTAGTTGCTCGATAGTTGCTTGAGGTTCATCACCAAAGGGGATTTCTAGGTTTGCCTCGATCGCACTTGATGACTGAGATTCGATTAGGGATATGCGCTCTAGATTAACGGCTTGGTAACCGCCCGCATCTAGCTCGATTGTCCATTTCTGGGGATAGGTGCGCTCCAAAGGTCGAATTAGCGTTCCTGTGTATTGGGTGTCGCCGTGAAGGTAAACTTTTTGTCCTGCTTGAAGATTTATTTGGCTTTGGTGCGATGGTTGTCTGCGTGAGCTTGTTTGGTTTAAACTTGATAGATAATTAGTCATGGTTAAATCCTTGATTATTTAATAACAGGCGATCGCACTAATTCCGCCAAGAATTTATAAGGAGCGATCGCTTTTAAAATCTTTTAAAAGATTATCATTTTATTCACTGGTTATCAAGTAAACAAATGTTTTGACTGATAGCCAGTAATTAGAAAGTGTATTGAACTTAATAGTTGAGCAAACAAAAAGTAAGTCTTAAATGGCTAATAAAAATCCTAGATTAGAAAACCTTAAATCTTTTAAACCAGAAGGCGAAAAAGCATTGAGCAAAACTATTGGTATTAGAGTCGAACAAGAAATTTACGACCAATTAATGAGTTTGCCAAGAGATCGACGTTTAGGATTAATGCGGAAATGGATAAAAGATGGAGTACAGAAGATCAACGATTGCCCTAATTGCTAAAACGTAATCGTGGAGGTAAACTTTTTGTCCTGCTTGAAGATTTATTTGGCTTTGGTGCGATGGTTGTCTGCGTGAGCTTGTTTGGTTTAAACTTGATAGATAATTTAGTCATGGTTAAATCCTTGATTATTTAATAACAGGCGATCGCACTAATTCCGCCAAAAATTTATAAGAAGCGAGCGCCATTAATTATATTTTACAATTTCAATCTTAGTATACCAGTGATTAATTCACAAATAAGACAAATCTTAATAATAGACAAGGTATGCTAGTGCTTGAGGAGAGAAAATCACCCTTATGGCTAATTACAATCCCAAAACAGAACACTTAAATCATTTTCCCAAAATTCCAGGAGCAACAGAAGCTTGCGCTAGAAAGCCCGTACAAGTAAAGATTCCACAAAGTCAGTACGATAAGTGGATGAGTCTACCTGTTGATTTAAGAAATCAGGTTTTGAGAGATGCCATTGAAAAAACTTTGCAAGAAAAATATTCTTTAACTGCATAAAAATATTTAAGCGATCGCACTACCAGATCGCCATCACCAACTTAATTCACTATAACCAGCAATAGATTTATTGATGTTGGGTTTTGCTTCGCGCTACCCAACCTACAGATCAGCGATCGCACTTTTAGCCTTGGGGTAAAGACGCATGAGTGTAGTTAGAAAATGCGATCGCTCTTATTCATCATATGTCTCTTCCGAAGATTGCCAGCACGAAATACAAAATGTAATTCCATGTTCACCTAAACGCTTCATTTGTTCAGGAGAAAATTCAAGGTTGCACTGCTGATCGTATTTATAAAGCGCCCATACTTCTATGCCATCTCTTTCTACTCCAATCTTGGAAAGTTGCTCATATTTACCTTCTAATAAATCTAAAAACTTATTCACAAAGTCTATATATGGGTCTGATTCTTTCTCGATTAAAATGAACTCCCAATAACTGAATTCATTTCTAGAAGGAGCTAGACCCAAAATATTGGTAACAGTGTCTATTTGTTGTTGCTTGCAATGAATTTTTAAAATATATGTATTGTCCATGCTAATGTTATTTACAACGTTACCATCATTATCTAGCAGCATCCTCACCGAACCTTGATTATCCGCTAACGCCAAAGCACTTCACCGTTAGCATTAAAAGCTTCAAGTGCGCGTACAATTAAAGAGAAAAATAAATAGTTGCGCCACGATCGCATTCTCCTTTTGCCCAAACTTGACCACCATGACGATAGATAATCCGCTGTACAGTGGCTAGTCCAATACCTGTACCAGGAAAATCGGCCTGACTATGAAGTCTTTGGAAAGCAGTGAATAATTTATCGACATAGGTTTGATCGAATCCTGCGCCGTTATCTTTAATAAAATAGGTAGGCTGGGGAACATTTTCGGTAATGATGCCAAATTCAATCCGAGGATGCGATCGCTTGGAAGTATATTTCCAAGCATTATGGAGTAAGTTGGACAAAACGATTCTCAGTAGTTGGGGATCGCCTTTGGTTTCTAAATTAGGAGCAAGTTTTACTTCTATCTGACGTTCGGGGTTTTCTGCTTGTAATTCTTCAATAATATCTTGAGCGATCGCACTTAAATTTACTTTAACAGGCTTCATTTGACTGCGAGTGACTCGTGATAACTGTAACAGAGCATCGATCAAGTCGCTCATTCGCTTGCTGTTTGCCTGAATCCTCTGGAGATAGTGTTTGCCGCGATCGTCTAAATTGGGCAGGTAATTTTCCCAAAGTACTTGACTAAAGCCATTGATAATTCTTAGAGGCGCTTGTAAATCATGGGAGACAGAATAGGAAAAAGATTCTAATTCTCGGTTGGCTGCTTCTAGCTGAATTGTCCGTTGAGATAGAGCTTCTTGAGTAGCAGCTAAGTCAGGTATGTCACTGGAAGTACGCAGTAGAGCATAAATGTTTTCGTCAGCATCGTAGAGAGGTGTCACCACTGTATCAAAATAGTGAATACCATCAGGCAAGATTACTTCTTCCTGAACACGCAGCACTTGTTTGTAGCTTATTACCTGCTGATGTTGCCAGTTAATTTGTTGAGCGTACTCTAAAGAAAAACATTCGGCGATCGTTTTGCCACTTGCTGCCTCTTTTGCTAAAGCTAAGCTGGCGGCTAATCCAGAATTCATTAAAGATATGCTATTGGTATTAACATCTACTACAAATAAGAAGTAAGGCAATAAGTCTATTACTGTTCTTAATTCCGACAAAGATTGAACCGCGTTTTCTTGCATAATCAACAAATCAGATTCTGACAAATCGCAACATAAAGCAGAGTCTATGGCTGATGGCAGTTGATTGTTTTGCTGCCTCAGACTCTGATTCGTTGAAGTAATATCGATAACTACTCCAGACAAGCGAACTGCTTTACCTCTAGCACTATAGCTTAGCTTACCTTTGGTATGAATTTGCACAGCTTTTTGATTAGGTTTAACCACGCAATATTTAACACTTAATTCTTGGTGCGCCTGAATTGCTTTGGCAATTTCTAGATCTACCGATTCTCTTTGGTCAGAGATAATCGATTGTAAAAAACTTTCGTAACTGCCATCAAAATTCTCTAAACCTAAAATAGTTCGACCTCGGTGGCAAACATCAACCTGATTTGTCGTTAAATCCCAACTCCAGTTACCTGTTTTCGTCGCTTCTAAAACTAATCTTAGTTTGGCTTCTACTTCAGCTAATTTGGCTTCATGATGAACAAAATCGGTGATATCTTTGGCGATGGAAATTACCAATTCATCTGCCTCGCTTTCAAAGCTTAATGCGGTTGAATATAGCTCCCAATAAAGTTGTGCGCCATCTTTAGTGGCAACTGTTACCTCACTCCGAATCGCATCAACCAGTTTCTTTTGAGCCTTAATCTTATTTTGGGTTACTTCTGGAGCAATTTCAATTAATGAGTTGACAATTTGCTGCAAAGCAGAATTAGCCTCGATCGCCGTTTGATCGGTAGGAGCAATATACTGGCAACATAGTTGATGATCGTTTTTGACTGGTAGCTTAACTATCTCTCTCTGTCTAATCTGAGCTTTCTGATACCATTCTTGAATCGTCGATAGTTCTTGTGTATCATAACCACTTGCTTCTAGCCAATTGCGATTGAGGTGAATAATTTTCCCCTGCCGATTGTGAATCATGACGGGAAAAGGTGCGTTAACTAGAGTAGCAGGAGTTTTTTGCCTTAACTGTGGCAATAAGACTTGAGCTATTGAATGATTAGTGTTTGCTTTAGCTAGATGATCCTGGTTATTTTGACAACACTTTACCTGGAAACGATTAACTGCTAACGGGGTTGCGGATCTCACTTCCGCTGTAAAAAACTGAGCTAGTTCGATGTTTTCCAAAAGCAGAGAACCAAGATGTAGTTGAGAGCGACGATCTTGTTGATGTTCAATGTTTTGATTGCTACGTACCCATTGATGACAGAGCTTGATATATCCTAAGAGAACAACCAAATAATGATAGTAAACAGTCCCCAACAGTTCTTGTAACTCGACTGATAAACTAGCTGTCTGTTCAGGTTGCAAGAAAATTAAGCTAGAACAACGCAGTAAACTCAACTCCGTCTCTGAATTCTTTTGCCATCCTATTTCTTTACGCCATTGGCGGTTAAGAATTTCGAGATCCTTTGCTACTTCTAACTCTGATTGGGGATACTGCAGCTTTTCTAATGCCAGAATTTCTGTGGCGGAGATGCCTAGCGATCGCAGCGTACAACTATGGCAGATGGTAAAATAACTAACTCCAAAATAGCGAGATAAGACTACAAACAGCTTTTCTTTAAATTGAGCAGGTAAAGGATTATTTATATAAGCAAATAAGGTTTGCTGTACCAGGCTTTGATAAATTAGCGATGACTTAATTGCAGGAGTCAGAAATGCAGGAAAACAACCTAGCTGCTTAATTATTTCTGTCTTTGCTAAGCTGGGAATAGCATGATTCATTGATGATTTAAAGGTTGTTATGCAGATAAAGCTAAAATATCATTAAACATCTTATATTTAGATGATTGAATTACAGATTAACTTGTACCATGACAAAATTGTATATAATTTTAGATTTTTTTAAAGTAATTAAAAGCACACAATACTTGATTTGTGAACGTTATATTTGCTGAAATTATAGTTAATTTAGAGCAAAACTATGATAGCAATAACAGTTTTTATCTAGATTTGATGAGGAATCTAGCAAGCAGATAAATCTCTATCGCTGATTATGATTGAAAACGGTACACTTTAGCAACAAAAATTGAGAAAAAAATACTCTAGTTGATTTTAGATAATATTTAATTATATTTTGGTCAGGGTTCCTCGGCCAGGATCCCTGCTATAAAACACGTTTGCGGTTTAAATACTTCTAAGTGCCACAATGGGATCGAGCTTGGCAGCAGCTTTAGCAGGAAAAACGCCAAAAGAAAGACCGATCGCCCCAGATACTCCCACAGCCAAGATAATTGCGACAGGAGAAATCGTCGGTGCTAGAGGAGAAACTGCACCCACAATCACAATACCTGTAATCCCCACAACAGTACCGATCGCGCCTCCCGCAGCCGAGAGAATAGTCGCCTCAATCAAAAATTGCCAGAGAATATCTCCTGACTTAGCGCCAATGGCTTTACGTAAGCCAATTTCTTTGGTTCTTTCGGTAACGGCTACCAGCATAATATTCATCACCCCAATGCCACCTACAATAAGTGATATACCTGCAATAGCAGCTAGCAACACCGTAAGACCACTAGTAACTGTGCCAACGATCTCTAAGACATCTTTTTGTGTCCTGACGCTAAAATCATCTTTCCCTGTAATTTGGTGTCGCAGACGCAGCAGATTTTCAATTTGTAGTTTCGCAGCACGAATGCTTTTCTCGTCATTAGCGGCGATCGAAATAAAGCTGACTCCTGTGCCATAGGGAGAGGTATCCCCCACAACCTGACTTGCCATGGTGGTGAGAGGCAGATATACCGTACGATCCTGGTTATCGCCTAAAAATGCCCCTTTCGCTTCCAAAACCCCAATCACTTCTAAATTAATATTTTTGACCCGAATTTTCTTGCCTAAAGGATTTTGTTGCGGAAAAAACTTCTCGGCGATCTCCGACCCCAAGACCGCAACTCGCTGATTGCGCTTAACATCTAGGTCGCTAAAAAATCTACCCCGATCTACAGTAAAACTGCGGACAGTTAAATATTCTGGAGTTGTGCCAACAACCTGATCGTTAGAGTTACGATTACGATAGGTGATCAGTTGATTAGCATTGATTTGGGGAGCAACTTCCTTAACACTAGGTACTTGTTCCTCGATCGCGATCGCATCTTCCCAGACTAGGGTTTGAGGTCGATCAAAAGTAGTGCGTCGTTCTTCCTCCGAACCTGGAACAATAAAGATGACGTTGGGGCCAAGAGACTCAAACTGTTCTGAAGCCAGGTTTTTTGCCCCCTGTCCCACACCCACCATCGCAATGACCGAAGCATTGCCAATAATGATCCCCAACATTGTCAGGCCGCTACGCATCTTGTTGGATACCAGAGTAGAAGTAGCCATTTTAAAGTTTTCGATAATCTTCATTGTGATTTTTTAACTTTGATTTTTTAGGTAATTTTTTATAAGTTGAAATTTATTATTTCTTTTTAGCGATCAACTGTCAGGTATTAGCTTTTATGATTTAGATAATGCTCAGTAATCAGTAATTAATAATCTTCCATGATCGGTATTTGGATTTTAGGCGATCGCCTAACAACGCAACAGTTAAGTCTACAGAACAATCAAGATCATAAAGAGCAAACGCCAGTTATTTTGATTGAGTCTAATAACTATGTTAGACAACGTACCTATCATCGGCAAAAGTTAGTCTTAGTTTGGTCGGCGATGCGCCATTTTGCCCAAGAACTACAGGCTGATCACTGGCAGGTGACTTATGAAGTTGCTACCGATTTTGCAATTCCCTTAACTAAATGGATTAAGGATCATCAGATTACGGAATTACAGATTACAACTCCTTGCGATCGCCCTTTCCTCAAATATATTCAAAGCTTAGATTTAAATTGTGAAATAACATTTCTGCCAGATCGCCATTTTCTCTGGAGTCGGGAGGAATTTATTACCTGGACAAAATCTCGTAAAAAAATGCTGATGGAAGATTTCTATCGAGCAGGAAGAAAGCGATTTAATATTCTGATGGAGGAGCAAAAACCCCTTGGTGGCAAATGGAATTATGACCAACAAAACCGCAAACCACCGAAGAAAAATTTGCAAACTCCCAAGCCTTTAATTTTTGAACCTGATGAAATTACACAGGAGGTAATTGATTGGGTTAAACAAGAGCGCTTTTCTGATTATGGCAAAATTGAGCCGTTTAATTGGGGTGTTACCAGAGTCCAAGCTCAAAAGGTTCTAGCTTACTTTGTCGAGCATTGTTTAGCTCAGTTTGGGACTTATCAAGATGCCATGATTACCAGCGAGTATAGGATGTGGCATGGTTTAATTTCTCCCTATCTCAATCTGGGATTACTTGAACCGATGGAGGTAATTCAGGCGATTGAAACGGCTTATTATGAGCAAGAGCTACCCCTGAATAGCGTTGAGGGTTTTATTCGTCAGGTGATGGGTTGGCGAGAATATATGCACGGGATTTATAGTGCGCAAAATGATGAATACACCGAAAGCAACTGGTTTCAACATCATCGACCTTTACCCGAATTTTATTGGGATGCCAGTAAAACCGACATGAACTGTCTGCATCAAACTCTAACTCAGGTTGAAGAAATAGCTTATGGTCATCATATTCAACGACTAATGGTGTTAAATAACTTCGCCTTAATTGCAGGAGTCAATCCACAAGAGTTAGAAAACTGGTTCCACAGTGCCTTCATTGACGCTTATGACTGGGTAATGCAAACTAATGTCTTGGGTATGGGACAGTTTGCTGATGGCGGTTTATTAGCCTCTAAACCCTATGCTGCATCGGCTAACTATATCAACAAGATGAGCGACTACTGCGGTAGCTGCAAATATAATCAAAGCGATCGCACGGGAGAAAAAGCCTGTCCCTTCAACTTCTTCTACTGGGACTTTCTCAATCGCCATCGCGATCGCCTCAAATCTTTGGGCAGAATGAACCTGGTTTTAAGCTATCTGCCACGAATTTCCGAACCAGAACTCGCAGAAATAACTACTCTAGCTAACCAATGGTGGCAAGAAGAATTAAGTAATTAGTAATCAGTAATCAGTCCTAAAGGATAAGCTTCGTGACCGTAGGGAATCCTTTAGGGCAAATAATTAGTAATTAGTAATCAGTACTTTTGAACTCTTTTCTAAAAGTCAAGAAAAAGTTATTAAAACTTATTTTAAACTATGGTTGTAGCCTCCAAATTTCCCACTAATTCCACAGTGTATTTTCAGTTTTTCCACATATTACCCAGGTTTTTCCACAGGTAATAACGCAGTAATCAAGTCTTGAGTATCGGGCGGTGGATATTCATTTTTTACCTAAAATTAATCTTTTCACAACCCAGTTTTATGAAAAAATGTAACAAAAAACTGGGCTTAACTATATATTTTGCGTAGCGATCGTAAAAATTTAAGACTGCTCTTAATATTTCTTAGCATTGACAAACTGCCCCCCTTTAAGAGGACAATGAATCAACGAACATCCAATTAGGCTAAATCCGATGAACTAGAAATTAGCCCTGTAATCTAAAATTAGAAACCTGTTAATTCCCATCGCTAGTTTTCTCAACTGGGGAAAATGACAATAGCGATCGCATATACCTTTTATGGTGTGCTTTTGAAGTCATTTATGATGTTAAATCGCACAAAAGCAAACAATAATTTTTATTTTAGGAGCATTTACCCTACCCATGAACTCAAACGTAAGTATTTTGGCAGATATCCCTGAAGAACTCCACTTTTCCTTAAAAAGTTATTTAGAAACTCATCCTCATTGGGATCAAGATCGTGTCTTTGCTGCTGCTTTATCCTTGTTTCTATTGCAAAACAATAGTAGTCAGGCGATCGACCCAGATCAGAGCCACCGCGCCTGCGCTAAAGTCTATCTAGAGGCTTTGTTTCAGTCTAACTAGAAGCCAATCTGCCGAAGCATATAATAAAATAACTACAACCGTCAGTCTGCACTGCTTATCCCCTACTAACATCCTGTGACTTTTGATTCGACTACCTTGATTATTCCTGAATTAATTGTCGGTTTAGGTAATCCTGAACCAAAATATGACAATACCAGACATAATATTGGTTTTGCCGCAGTCGATGAATTAGCGAAAGTATGGCAAATGCCTTTGAAAGAAAATAAGCGCTTTCAAGGGTTATTTTCCGAGGGAGTCACACCAGGAGGACAAAAAGTCCGCTTATTGAAACCTCTGACTTACATGAATCGCTCAGGACAATCGGTGAGAGCAGTGACAGACTGGTATAAAGTTGAACCTCGTTCCGTGCTAGTTATTTACGATGATATGGATCTACCTGTAGGTAGATTACGGATGCGTTTATCAGGTTCGGCAGGGGGACATAATGGCATGAAGTCAATTATTGCTCATTTGGGCAGTCAAGAATTTCCGCGTTTGAGAATTGGGATTGGTAAATCTGATGGTGAAAAAACTACCATTAGTCATGTTCTAGGTAAGTTTGCCCCCGAAGAATTTAAAGCTATTGAAGAGATTTTATATACATCGGTTAAGGCGATTGAATTAAGCTTAAAAGCAGGTATTGAACAATCTATGAATCGCTACAATGGATTTTCAATTGATTACTAATTACTGATTACTGATTACTGATTACTGCTCATTGCAAAAAAAAACCCCAGTTACCAGACTGAGGTTGATTATGAGAAGATTGTTTGCTCTAGAATTTGTTTTCGCTCAGAATAATCTAGTAATTCAATATAAAAACTAAATATATAAAGTGATAAGTGCATCTAAAACTATTGCCACAAGTTAGCTACGCTTAAATTTAGAGTTTAAATTATGCTAAGTTAACTTATGTAAATTATTATAGCAACATATATTAATTTGTGTAACTTTTTTTAATCTATCTTGAGAACTATTTTTGGACTATTAAATATATGAGCGATACCTTCGATGAACTTCGTAATCGCCAAGACGGAGGAGATACATCAAGTCTGTTAAAAAATATTTATCGTTGTGCGAATAAAGCCACCTGGTATGACTCGGTAGCATCAGCTTACGATCGCACTAGACCAAGATATCCTGCCAAAATTTGGGCTAAGATGCAGGAAACGGCTAATTTGCAGGGAAAGTCAGTTTTAGAAATTGGTGCAGGAGTTGGTATTGCGACAGTTGAACTAGCTCAATTAGGGGCAAAAATAGTCTGTCTTGAGCCAAGTAAATCTGCTTGTGCCATAACGAGAGATAAATGTGCAGCTTATGGCAATGTCGAGGTAATAAATACTACTTTTGAAGAGTGGGAGTTAGGGAAACAGAAGTTTGATGTTGTAGTTGCAGCAACCTCCTTTCATTGGGTAACACCAGAAGTCAGATATGCCAAAACCGCAGCAGCATTAACTGATAACGGCTTACTAATTTTGCTCTGGAATACTCCACCCCAACCAAATTATGAAATATATCAAAGCTGCCAAAGTATCTATCAGACTTATGCACCTGAATTAACCAAATATGAGACTCATCAAGATTATCAGCACAATATAGGTAAAATAGCCCAAGAAGCGATCGCTTTAGGTTATTTTCAAGATTTAATTACTCACCAGGTAGTTATTCCAGTTACCTATACAGTGGATGATTACCTAACATTGCTGAGTACGCTTTCTCCTTATATTAGATTGGCATCCGAGCAGCGCAATGCTCTGTTTGCTGAATTAAAGACTGAGCTAATGCGATCGCGAAGCCCTAAAGGATTTGCCCCAAAGGGATTAGGAGCTTCGCTCCGTCCGCCTGGAGGCGCGTCCGTGGACGGAGTTCAATCGCTAAATAAACAAAATCAACAGCTCGAACTTTCTTACCTTTCTTTATTACACATTGCTCATAAGAGTTGAAAGGATAATTTTGGGCAATATCTGGGAACTCTAAAAATAAGCTCAAAGCAGATTCTCACAAGTCATTAAATAACGTCAAATGTAATTATCACTAGAGGTAGAACATTTGCCGATTCAAAATAGCTACCATGAAGTAGTAATTGTCTGTAAACGCTAACTCTATAACCCGACTAATAAAATCTAGATGCTTAATGTGTCCCTAGATTAAAAATCATATATGAAATTATCTATAGGTAAAAAGAATTTTAAACTTAGTCCTATTTTGGCTACAGGTATAGCAGCAATCTGCTTAACTCTAATTGGTTTTACTATTTATCGAGTAGACAAAAGTAAGGACTTGGAAATTGAGAGCAAGTCGTTAACCGTACCTGTTAAACAAGAAGATCTTAATCTAGAAATCGAAGCTAGTGGTAGGGTTGAGCCGATTAAGAATGTCAATGTCAGTCCGAAAGATGCAGGAAGACTAGTTAAACTGCTAGTGGAGCAAGGCGATCGCGTGAAGGCGGGTCAAACTCTGGCAATTATGGACAATGCCGAACTAGCGATTCAAGCTTCTCAAACAGAAGCAGAATTAAAGCAAAATCGCGCCACTTTAGGTGAAAATAAAGCAAAAATTAAAGCTGAAATTGCTCAGTCTCAAGAGCGGTTAAGGCAGCTGGAAGCAAAGTTAAATCAGGTTCAAAATAGAATTCCTAGAGATATTGAACAAACAAGAGCGCAGATTGATGCTGCAACATCTCGCCTCAAGTTAGTACAGCAAAGAGTTAAGCGTAATGAATATCTGTTAAAGCAAGGAGCAATTTCTCAGGATACTTTTGATGAGATTAGTGATAATTCGCAAAATGCTCAGTCTAGTATCAATGAGCTGCGGCAAAAACTAAAACAGCTACAAAGTACTGGTGGCGGGGAGGTTGAACAGATTAAAGCGGAAATCGCCGAATCTAGAATTGCTTTAGAACAAAAACAGGCAACTGCACCTGACGAAATTGCTGCTTTAGAAGCCTCTTTAGAACAGGCTGAAATGTCTTTAAAACAATCAGAAATTCAGTATCAAGACAGTATCGTTAAAGCTCCTTTTGATGGCATTGTGACCCAAAGATATGCAGTAGAAGGTGCATATGTTGCGCCAAGCACTTCTGGCTCTGATACCGCTTCTTCCTCGGCTAGTTCAATTTTGGCATTAGCTCAAGGATTAGAAATTGTGGCGCAAGTTCCTGAATTGGATATTGGTCAGTTACAGCCAGGACAAAAGGTGAAAATTGTGGCGGATGCTTATCCCGATCGCGAATTTACAGGTGAGGTCAAGCGTATTGCTCCTGAAGCTGTAGTTGAAGAAAACGTTACTTCTTTTGAGGTACGAGTCAAGCTACTTACTGGTCAAGATGTTTTACGTTCTAAAATGAATGTCGATGTGACTTTTATTGGCAAGCAATTAAACGATAGTTTAGTTGTACCGACGGTGGCGATCTTTACTGAAAATGGGGAGCAAGGGGTAATGATTCCCGATGAAAATAATCAACCAGTGTTTAAGCCTGTCAAGGTGGGAACATATCTAGGAGAGCAGACTCAGATTTTGGAGGGAGTTAAAGCTAATCAGCGAGTATTTATCGATCTGCCAGAATCTAAAAAACCTGCTGAAGATTAATTCGGCTCAGTTTTTTATGGAGCAATTTTTCTTCATACCAATTCTCTATAACAATGCACTAAATTAAATTAAACCCCTTTGCCCCAACAGCGCGATTATTCAAGGCGAAATGAATTCGCCGAATCTCGCGCTCAAACTAAGCGGGGTAAACGTCTTTGTCCTAAAGGATTAGCTTCGCGTCCGTCTTTGCGCCTTTGCGTCTTGGCGCGAGATTTAAACTGAAAATATGTAAGTGCAACCTCAAGAAGAAATGGTATCAGCAATTATTGTTGCTCTAAATCCTCCGCAAGACTACGTCATTATAACCTCGCCCCTGAAATGCAAGATATATAAGTTCAAAATCATACTTGAGGCAAAACTCATTAATAGCCTCTATAACTCCATATTTTGTCAATCCTATAGGACTCAAAAAAATGTAATCATTCATGGCGATTAGACCATCAGGCTTTAACTTTAATCGCGCAGCCTCCAAATCTTTTTTGACTCCCTCATAAAAATGATCTCCGTCAATATAAATCCAATCAAAATAATTATCTGGCATTGACATAATAATTGCAGATGAATCGCCTGTATGTACTATGACTCTTTCATCTAATATTTCTTGAGCAAATTTCTGATTGGCAATTTTTATAGCGTCCCGATCGAGATCGACTAAATGAAATTTTTTAGGCTGCGTTATGTTGATAATTTTCTCGGAAAAGCCACATTTCCAAATTCCTATTTCTGCACAAATCGCATCTTTAGGCATATGCTCCAGCATTTTTTCCCGATTTACCACTATTCGACAGTTACGAATATGTTTTTCTTGAAGTTCTTTGGCTGCTGGCCACATTGCTCGATGTTGTTGTACTGTGAAATCTTCCCAAGATTGGAGTCCTAATGTTTTCCTAGCTAATTTACGCAGTTTGTCGATCATCATCAATATTTACAATTTGCTTTTAAACATACTCTTAAAAGGTAAATTGTCTGCTAATTGATAATACGAGAACGCGATCGCCACTACGGAAGTTATCCTCTTTTTTTACCAAAAACTCGATCGACTAAATTATGTAGCAAGATATAAAAACAAGGAATAATAAACAAAGTTAGTAGCGTTGCCAATGCTAATCCTGAAAAGACGACAATACCTAATGGTTGCAGAAACTCTCCCCCCTGTCCCAGTCCTAATGCCAAAGGAAACATCCCCACTACAGTAGTTATGGTAGTCATGAGAATAGGACGCAATCTTTGAGGTGCAGCTTGTAAAATTGCCGTGGTGCGATCGACTCTTTCTCGATCTCTAATCTGATTGGCTAACTCGACTAAAAGAATCGCGTTGTTAACCACAATACCGACTAATAAAACTGCTCCTACAATTACAGTTATACCGATCGCCGTTTGAGTAAGAAACAGTCCCCAAATTCCCCCCGCTAATGCCAGGGGTAGAGTAAACATAATGACCAGCGGATCGATAAGGGAATTGTATTGTACTGCCATCACCACAAAAACTAAAAATGCAGCTAGTCCGCCTAAAACAGCGAAAGAAGATTGAATTTCTTGATTACTTTGTGCAGCAGCACTGGGGAGGCGACTAACCCCTTCTGGCAAGTCAATATTTTGAAAAATTTGCTCTAGTTCAGCCAGGGCTGCTCCTAAATCGGCATCTTCATTGAGGCTACCTGAAATTAGAAATACCTGTCGTTGGTTAATGCGCTGAATTTCTCCAGGGGCTTGTCCTTGTTCAATGCGGGTAACATCTCCCAAACGAATTAAGCGTTGCGAAGCTATGCCGTTAGGCATATCGCTATCATCGATAAATAAGGGAATTTGCTCTAGTTGCTCGGGGCGACGAATTGAATCTTCTTCCAGTTCAACTCTTATATCTATCAGGCGGTTTTCCCGTTGCAGTTGGGTAGGTACTGAACCAGTAATCGCCGTTTCTAAGGTATTACCAATGTCTTGAATGTTTAAGTTGAGATCGGCAGCCCTTTCTCGATCCAGTCGAATTTGAATTTCAGGTTGTCTAGAGTCGGCATCGGGACGAAAGCTAGATAAAACGGCTTGTTGTTCTAAGGCATCTAACACCTGCTGTCCTGCTTGTTCTAGTATCTGAGCATTTTCCCCCTGAAGGACTACATCAACATCTGCACCACGCACTGGAGAATTGTTTAAAACTAAACCCCGTACTTCACCAGGGCTAAGGCGCAGGCGAATATCAACCAAGTTGAGCTGGTCGAACTCTGCTGATACTCGCGAAACATAAGCTTCAACATCTGTATTTGGTTGAAGAGCGATCGTACTAGAACCCCGTAAAGGATTTTCGCTTGTGTTGCTACCAAATAAAAAGCCTCCAGATGTCGTAAAGACATACTCGGTTTCTGGCTGTGCTAGTAGAATCTCATCTACTTTCGCCATGACTTGACGGTTTGTCTCTAAAGGAGTTCCTGGGGGGAATTGAGCGCGTAATTGAGCCTGCCCTGTATCGATCCGAGGCAAAATTTCTTGGGGAACTCGACCGACAACTAAAATAGTACTACCACCCAGCAGTAAAAACGTCAGTCCAACCACCAATAAACGCCGTCGTAAGATCTGTTTAAGCATAATTCCGTAGCGTCTGGTAGCAGCTTCAAATTGACGATTGAAGGTTTGCAGTAGCCAAAAATGCCCAATGGAACTCGATCTTTGGATTCCTAGTAAACGAGAAGTTAGCATCGGCACAACTGTTACTGCCACTAAAATTGAGGCAGCCACCGCAAAGCTAAGGGTAAGAACCAATTCATTAAATAGCAGCGAAATAAAGCCACCGATCAGCAAGAAAGGCAGCACGGCAACTAAATTGGTACTGGTAGAAGCAACCAAAGCCGATTCAACCTCTTGACTGCTTGAAATAGTTCGCTCGATCAACTGCTGAGAATTAAGTCGTGTCTTGGCATCTTTTCCTGGTGTCATGCCCGCACCTTCGGCAATATTTTCGAGCATGACAATGGAGTTATCGACAACAATTCCCACTCCTACCGCCAATCCGCCCAAGCTAAATACATTGAGAGACAAGCCAAATAGCTTCATTAAAATAATTGCTGCCAGTGTTGCTAAAGGAATTGCCAACACAATAATTGCAGTTTGACGCAGCGATCCCAAAAACAGCAAAACGGCGATCGCAGCTAGTCCTGCGCCAACTAAACCAGAATTGGTAACATTGCTAATTGCATTGCGAATAAAAACTGATTCGTCTAAAGTGGCAACCAATTCGAGATCTTTAGGAATTATTCCTGCTTGTTGTAACTCTTTAACGCGCCGTTTGATTCCCTCTACAACTTCAATCGTATTGGCTTCGGGCTGCTTTTGAATGCTTACTTTTATGGCAGGCTGTTGGTTAAGAAAGACAAAAACTCGCTGGTTAGCTTGACCATCAATAACTTGGGCAAAATCTCGCAGATATACCCGTCGTGGAGATCCTGAGTTATTTTCTGTCTCGGCTGCTGCTGAATTCTCCGAATTCTCCACTTCAAAAGCAAGATCGAGAATTGACTCCGCATCCTCAAAGCGACCAACGGCACGGGTCAAAGGTTCGTTAAGCTCGCCTAAAATTCGCCCGCCAGAAATATCCTGATTGGTTTCTGCTAACTCGGTGAGAACATCATCTAAGGTTATACCCAAGGCTTGCAAACGGCTGAGATCGATTAAAACCCGTACTTCTTCCTCGACACCTCCCGAAACATCAACCACGGCTACACCCTCAACAACTCCCAGTTCCCGCGCCAGTTCTTCATCGGCAAACACGCGCAACTGCAAAGGATCTAAAGATTGAGATGTCAGTGCCAGTTCGTAAACGGGGAGTTGAGACGGATCGACTTTAAATATTCTTGGTTCTTCAACTGTATCTGGTAAATTAGAGCGCGCCCGATTAAATGCAGCAGTAGCATCGTTTAAAGCTTGGTCAATATTCCCCCCTGGTTGAAAGTAAAGGTCAACACTTACCTGTCCCTCGCGAGTTTGGGAAAAAACCTGAACCACTCCTTCGGTGGCAGCTAGCCCTTCTTCTAAAGGTCGAGTCACTTCATCTATGGCAACTTCGGGGGAAATGCCAGGTACGTCTACTCGCAAACCAATGCGTGGATAGGTAATCGAGGGTAGTAAATCTACCTGAATGTCAAACAGAAAAAATACGCCGATCACAATTATCGCTAGGGTTAGCATCAGAGTACCAATATGCTGACGAATGGCAACAGCACTGATACTAAAATTGGCGGGGGGAGAAGTTTTCATAATGAAGGGGCATTTCGCCCTGACTAAAATTAATCTAATCAGGATTTTGATGATTCGGAGATAAAGCTAAGACGAACGCGATCGCCATTTTGTAAATTACCACTGCTACGGACGACAAATTCTTCTTCTGGTTTGAGTCCAGAGAGGATCTCTACTTGAGAATTGGCGCGATCGCCAAGTTTTACTTCACGGGCTGTAACTGTTGCCTGTTCTCCCTCTCGCTTTAAAATGAACATGGTTGCTATATCTGACTCGGAATTATTCTCTTTTATCCCCTCTGAGGTTATTTGAACTGCTGTTTCAGGAACGACAATGTTGCGCTCGCTCTGCTGATTGAAATTAACCCGCGCTAGTAATCCCCTACCAATACGGCGATCGCGGTTGGGAATAGTCACTTCAACAGGAATCAGTCGGGCAGTAGCATCCGCAGCCAAAGATATTTGGGTCACTTCTCCTGTAAAGGTTTGCTCTGGCAAAGCATCTAACCTTACCTGCGCTGTCTGTCCTGTCCGAATCCCTGCTAGTTCTAATTCAGAAATCTGTACCTGTACCTGGATCTGGCTAAAATCTCCTAACCGCAAGACTTCATCACCTGCTTGGGCTAAGTCTCCTGGTTCTAGGACTCGTTCTAATACCGAACCCGTGACGGGAGAAGTCAATACGGTAAATGACTGTCTTTGTTGCTCTTGGGCGACTATTGCTTCCTGTGCAGCGACGCGACGTTGAGCAGCTACTACTGCTGAAGCACGGTTGGCTACCTGCTGTTGGGCAGACTGTAATGTTTGTTTTGCTGTCCCCACCGCAGTTCTATCTAATTCTGCCTCTTGCTCGGAAATCGCACCCTGCTGAAAAAGTTGGCTTGTCCTAGCTGCATCAGACTGCGCCTGTTTTAGTTCTAATTGCGCCTGTTCGACTTGAGCGCGGGCATCATTGACATCTGCTGTTAAACTGGCTACTTCCGATTGCAGAGCAGCAACTTCGGCTTCTGCCTCCACCACCGTAGCTTTGGAGATGGAATCGTCGATTCTCGCTAATACTTGACCCTGCTCTACTCGATCGCCCACATCTGCCGTCACATCCAGCAGTTGCCCTTCAACACGCGATCGCAAAGAAACTTCCCGCACGGGAAAAGTTGTCCCGACATACTCGGTAGCTTCTTCTAGTGAGGCTTGGCGAGCTACTGCTGCATCGACAGTTACGAATTTTTGTTGCTGTTGAGGTCTAGCAGATTCACTTTGGGCATCTCCTGGAGGTAATAAGCCACAACCGCCAGCTAATAGGAGCAATCCAGGTAAAAAAAATAACCAATACGTGGTTGGATTCGGCACCCGATAAGTATATTTAATAGTCAAAAATCTGAGTGACATAATGTTGTTGAAACTGAAGCAGATTGCCATGATTCAATTTCGTCGAGCTTGAATCAAACTATATCAAAATGATACTATTAACGATTATATCAAGAATGTCTGAAAAACTGTTTGTATTGACGGTCACAAAAAATGCTGGAATTAGCCGCTCTTGGTCTACTACTCAAAAAACCTTTACACGGATATCTTCTCAAACAACAGTTAGAAAGGTTTATGAGTGGCTGTATCAGCGTCAACTACGGTGCTATCTATCCTCTATTGAAGCGACTAGAAAAACAGAAATACATTAAAACTCAAGCATTGACAGATGCTGGCTCAAATCGTAAAGTCTATCAAATTACCGAATTAGGGCGCGATCGCTGGCGCGAAAAAATGTTGGCGCATCCTCATGAAAGCTGGGTTAACAGTCGTTCCCGCTTTATCATTAAATTCTTTTTCTTTAGTCAATTAGAACCGACAGAACGAGTTAAACTGATGCAGTCTCGTTTAATGACCTGTCAATTGCGCTTAGAAAATCGCGAATCACAAATTGTTGAGCAAGCCGAGGATCCCTATCGGGCGATCGCTTTGCAACGCCATCTAGCAAATCTCCGCTGTGAAATTGAATGGTTAAAAAAACAAATTCTCAGAGAAGAAAATAATACAATATCCAATAATTTAGGTTGAATTATGATAGCGATTACATAATTTATTTAGTTATCCATGTTTGTTTGAAAGAAGAAAGGCAATATTTAGGAATAAAAACATAATTGACAAGATATATAGGATTAATTTAATATATACTTCTTCAGCGATAAAATAGTCAGGGTTCAGTCTGCCAAATTCCTTAAATTAAGCTTAAATCAAAACTTAAGTAAGGAAACGGGGAAACCATTATTGGGGCTTATTCTTCCGAAAAAGGTAAGAAAGGACATCTCTCAGTCCTAGTCCGTCAGCTAACCTCGTCGGCATTGAGAGGAGATTGAAGAGTAAGCATTTAAACATGATTGCTCTCATCATTTTCCTTAGTTCATAACTGCTCTATACGTTCACACACTGAGGTGGCATAGAAAGATTCTTAGGAATTCTAATGTGTATACCACAGCGATGTTATTTACATAGGAGATCTAGCTCATGTTTGAAATTAAAAGTACGGATAAAACTAAAGCTGTTGAGATTATTGGAATCGCTTTCTAGCTTACCAAGTGACAATAGCAAATAATCATTAAAAGTCCCAAATAATGATACTTATTGCTTATTTATACTCTAATACTTAAATGGTTAAACAGAATTTACTCATAGTTAAACAGGGGAATTATTAACTACTTTCAATCCAAGAACCCTATTGGTTATTTAAGACAGTTAGCGATTCTTAACCTGACTGCTTTTTTTTAAGTATCTTTTTTGATTTGAGTATAAATATTACTGGTTTTTGACAACGCAATAAGTAATTATTAAATATTAATTGGAATTATGGAAATAACCTTGTCTAACCTACCAGCTATAGTGGCAGCAGTTACCTTTACGGCGGTAATTGTTTCTATTTTAACAGAACGATTACATTTAACTGTTGCAGCTTTTCTCGGCGCATTAATTTTAATATTCGCTCATGTCATGACTCTTGGTCAGGCAATTGGCTATATTAACCAGAGTCATGCTACGTTAGCTCTGTTTTTTGGAGTTATGGTCTTAGTGAGAGCTTTTGAGCCAACTAATATTTTTGCTTACTTAGGTACGCAGATGGTGGTAATGGCAAAGGGTGAAGGAAAGCGTTTGGTATTAGCGGTAATTGCTATTACTACACCGATCTGTGCGGTATTGCCCAATGCTACTACAGTAATGTTGCTAGCACCTCTACTTCCGCCCATTGCTCAAGAAATAGGTATAGATTTCGTGCCTTTGCTGATTTTGATGGTTTTTGTGGCTAATAGTGCGGGCTTGTTAACTTTAGTTGGCGATCCTGCTACTTTTATTGTCGGAGATTCGATCAATCTCAGTTTTAACGATTATCTCATGAGGTGTAGTTTAGGTGGGGCAGTTGCTGTAGGTACAATTTTGATTTTAGCTCCTTTTTTGTTTCGTGATATCTGGAACAAGAAACTAGATGACATGAATACTTTGCCCCATCCTAAAATTAATCACCCAAAAGTATTGATGTTGGGTGGATTATTGGTAGCCACAGTTTTACTATTTTTCGTGATTGGTGAAAACTTACCTACTCCTATTCCTCCTGCTTCCGTGGCTTTATTAGGGGCAGCGATAGCTTTATTGCTGGCTAGTCAAAGTAAAATCGATACGGTACATAATATACTTAGAGACGTTGACTGGAGTACTCTGCTATTTTTCATGTCTACCTTCGTCTTGATTGGTGGGTTAGAAAAAACAGGAGTAATTAACAGTATTTCAGGAGTCTTAGCCGTTATTTTAGGTCAAAATATCGCTCTAGGTTCAATTGCCTTGCTATTTTTAGTCGGTTTACTATCTAGCGTTGTTCCCAACATTCCCCTAGTAGTAGCAATGGTGCCTCTACTCAAGCAATATCTAGTGAATGTAGACTTAATTGGGCCGCAATTCCTAGAGCCTGGATTTCAAGGGCAATTTCCGCCAGAAGTTTTACCGTTATTCTACGCCATGATGTTTGGTGCTACTTTAGGTGGGAATGGTACTTTGATGGGTGCATCTTCCAATATTGTGGCAGCTGGGGTAGCAGAAATGCATGGCGGTAATATGTCGTTCAAGACATTTTTAAAGTATGGTATACCCACGATGTTTGCGCAGCTAATAACAGCAGCATTGTTCGTTACGGTTGCTTTTCTTATTTAAGAAGATAACACAGCTAATTTATTCACGGCGATCGCGTAAGTTAAGTATATGCGATCGCTATTTTTTAGCTATGAAAGCTAAACGTAAACTCTATGTTAAATAAATACTGCCATCGAAGATTTAGAAGTAGCATAAAAGCTTGAATTAACAAAATAATTTAATCAAAAAAAATAGGATAAAACAGCTGAAACTAAGACACAATATATGGATAATTGCTTAATAACTAAAAATTAATCATGAGTACTCTGCATATTGTTCCTTATCTTGAAAACGAACAAATGACCCATATGGAATTAAAAATAGATTTAGAGTCAAATACTTTTGCATTATTGGTGACGGAATCAGAGCAACCTGGAACGGTTCTGGTTGAAGCTGGCAACAGTTTTATTCAAGAAGAGTTTTTATCAGAACATTATCGCCATGCCCTCGGTAGAACAATGGATAACAAAGTAATATTTGATGCCGATTATTATTTAAATACAATTATTCCTGACTGTGCGACCTATTTAGGCTGTGAACAAATCAAGCTACCCCAGTAAATTGCTGCCAATCTTTTAGCTGATAACTTCGTAAACGAAATAATAGATGCTATACTGACATATGTCACGCGAAATGGGCGAGTGGCGGAATCGGTAGACGCACCACACTCAAAATGTGGCGAGAAATCGTGAGAGTTCGAGTCTCTCTTCGCCCACTCTTGGTAGATTTTACCTATACTGTCATCTGAATGTGGTTTTATCGCTTATCGCGCTTTAAATGCGATCGCCTGAATAACCAGAAATTATAGCCTTACAAAATTAGCTTAAAACAGTCAGAGCGATCGGCTCGTAGGTAGTAGTTAAAGAATTTCAGCTAGTTGCGATCGCAGTTTGAATAGAGCCGTAAAAAATCCTCCCCAGCCATCTAGACTAAGGAGGATAATTTTTGTTCGTATTTAAAGTTAAAAACTAAACGCCTCTTTTAAGAGAAATTTCCACTTGCTTAAATTCTTGATCTAAACGATTTTTAAGCTTCTCGGGCAAAGGGCGATTACCGTAAGAACTATAGTATCCTGCGATCGCATTTAACGCAGTTTGCATGGTAGTAAATGATCTTAAACCAGCAGTTTCACTGTTACGACGATAGCGAGAAGCATAATCGCTAATTTGTTTACGAGCGAGACTAACAACATCTTTTTTGTTAGTGGCATTATCAGGTAATTCAATCGCCGTTCTTAAGTTACTCAAGACAGCAATAGTATCTTCGCGATAATTTCCTGACAGTCCTGAAGGATTAGAACCACAGCCCATTAAACTAATAGAAACTACTAACACCAGAGCTAGTAGACGAGATAAGTATTTTTTGGCAAACATAAATTTTATCAGTAACGATCCCAGATTGCCCTCATATTATCAAGAAACCGTCCCTGATATTTGGCAAAGTTTAATTCATTATTTCATAATTAATTACGCCTACCTACTTATCTAACTATATTGCTCTGGCTAAAATTAACCAAAGCGACCACTGACATACTGTTGGGTTGCTTCTTCTTGAGGATTTTGGAAAATTTGTTCGGTTGGAGCAAATTCAGCTAAATAACCCTGACGATTTCCGCCAGCTACTTCCGTAACGTTAAAGAAGCCAGTATAGTCTGCCACCCGTGATGCCTGCTGCATATTATGGGTTACGATCACGATGGTATATTTTTCTTTGAGCTGATGAATTAATTCTTCTACTTTCAGAGTCGAGATCGGATCGAGAGCAGAACAGGGTTCATCCATCAAGACAACATCAGGCTGAAGGGCAATGGTTCTAGCAATACAGAGCCTTTGCTGTTGACCACCACTCAAAGCCAAACCGCTTTGTTTAAGCTTGTCTTTTACTTCATCCCAAAGTGCTGCACTACGGAGCGATCGCTCTACTAACTCGTCCATGTTGCCTTTATAACCATTGATTCGAGCGCCAAAGGCAATATTGTCATAAATCGACTTAGGGAAAGGATTAGGTCTTTGGAAAACCATCCCGACTTTACGCCGTACTTGAACAGGATCGATATCTTTGCCGTAAAGGTTTTGATCGTTGTAGGTAATTAGCCCTTCAAGGCGAAAAATAGGGATCAGATCGTTGAGGCGATTGTAACAGCGAATGAGAGTACTTTTACCGCAACCTGATGGGCCAATAAAGGCTGTCACTTTGTTTTTGGGGACATTTAAATAAATGCCTTTTACGGCTAAAAAATCACCATAATACACATTTACATTTTCCGCCTGTAAAACCGTTTCAGTTTTATTAGCAGTTTGTTGATCGTAAATCATAAAACTTTATTTGCTCTGTATAATTTAAAAGTCGATCTGTTCTCTAATATTGCCCTTTCCCTCAATCTTACTGGTCGAGGGTTATAACTATTTTAACTTTTCGTTAAGAAGTTTTTTAAGAAGTTTTTAATTGTCATTGAATCTAAATATCTTAAGCTAAATTTGCCCAAATAAATCTATTTGCCAAGGGAATATTTTATCGCCTCTACTTAGCAAAATGAATGTTTTACAAATAGCTAAATTTTTGATTGATAACAGTCAAAGTATTTAAAGTCTTTACTGAATTTATTGATGTCTAATTTCAATTATTGAAGCTGGAAGGGGAAAATAGACAAAAAGACAGACAAAAGAAAAAGGTTTCGGGAGTCTTGCCGTGTTTCGACCCCAAAACCCTCTTCTATTACACTTACTCCTCACACACAATTAAAGTTTACGAAGAATATCTAGTTTGATGCTAATTTCTCATGCCACTTTCTTAACTGTCATATTATTGAGGGTGAGTAGATCGCATCAATCATAGCTAACTAACCACAGAAGGTTCTTGATCCTTACTGGCAAAGAAAGCCTTGAGAATACTTTCTGCCATTTGAGGACTGCTTAAATCCAAACTTGCTTTAGATTCATCTGGAGTAGCATGATCTACCAGAATATCTGGTACGCCAAAGCGTTTGACGGGTACAAGCACATTATGCTCTTGAAAAGCTTCCAAGACAGCCGAACCAAATCCACCCATCAGGCAACCTTCCTCAAAGGTAACTACCTTGCCAATTTGTTGAGCTAGAGGCACGATCAAATCCGTATCTAAAGGCTTCACAAAACGAGCATTGATCACCGTAGCTTCTATACCGTGTTCACTGAGGATCTCTGCGACTTGTAGTGCAGGATAAACCTGAGTCCCATAACCGACTAGGAGTAGATCATCACCACTGCGTAAAATTTCCCCTTTGCCGATTTCTAGAGCCTCCCAGCCTTCGTCCATCAAGGGTACGCCGACACCATTTCCACGAGGATAGCGCATGGCGATCGCTCCATCTTGATAATTAACACCCGTAACTACCATCCGCTGTAATTCGGCTTCATCTTTGGGAGCCATGATCGCAATATTGGGGATGCAGCGCAGATAAGCAATATCATACATTCCCTGGTGAGTTGGCCCATCAGCACCGACAATTCCTGCTCGATCTAGGCAGAAAAATACGGGTAATTTTTGAATGCAAATATCATGAATAATCTGATCGTAAGCGCGCTGAAGGAAAGTCGAATAAATTGCTGCCACTGGCTTCATCCCTTGACTGGCCATCCCTGCTGCTAAAGTAATCGCGTGCTGTTCGGCAATACCCACATCAATATACTGCTGAGGTAATTTGCTCTGAAGCTTATCCAAGCCTGTCCCTGTTGCCATCGCAGCGGTAATGCCGACGATTTTAGCATCGTTCTGGGCTAGGGTAGTTAAAGTATCAGCAAACACCTTGCAGTATTGGGGCGGTTTAGGCTTAGTAGCAGGAGCAGATTTGCCTGTCGCTAAATTAAAGGGACTTTGGGCATGATAACCCACTTGATCTTTTTCGGCGATCGCATAGCCTTTACCCTTAACCGTTGCCACATGAACTAATACTGGGCCAGGAACTTTATGCGCCTGTTTGAAGGTAGTAATTAACTCTTCTAGATTATGACCGTCAATAGGGCCAAAATATTTAAAGCCCAACTCTTCAATAACTGCCCCCACCTTGGGTACAGCGAGGCGTTTCATTCCTTCTTTAACTCGTTCCATTTCTGGAGTTAAAGATTCGCCAAAGAAAGGTAGTTGTTTGAACTGCTCTTCCAAATTATCTGATAAAAACTGAACGGGGGCTGATAAACGGACTTTATTCAGATAGCGAGAAATTGCCCCGACATTGGGGGAGATAGACATTTCATTATCGTTTAACACCACCATGAGGTTAGTGTTGGGCATATGTCCTGCGTGGTTGATCGCTTCTAAAGCCATCCCGCCAGTTAGCGCCCCATCGCCAATAATCGCTACACATTTGAAATCTTCCCCTCTGGCATCTCGCGCCATCGCCATGCCCAACGCTGCTGAAATACTCGTGGAAGCGTGTCCTGCACCAAAATGGTCGAATTTACTTTCCCCAAGCTTGAGATAACCAGCGACCCCATCTTTCTGACGCAGAGTATTAAACTTGTTATACCTCCCTGTCAGTAACTTGTGAGGATATGCCTGATGTCCCACATCCCAAACAACCTTATCGCGATCCAAATCTAGAGTTTGATAAAGAGCAATAGTCAATTCCACTACTCCTAAACCTGGGCCTAGATGACCGCCACTAGTGGCAACTGTTTGTAAATGCTTTTCTCTTATTTGGCGGGCGACATCCTCTAGCTGTCGGAGAGTTAAACCGTGTAACTGATTAGGATGAGTAATTTCGCTTAAATGCATACTGCCGTATTCTCTAATAACAGATTATTTATGTTTTCTCTAAGATCAATTATCCTACTTTCTCCGTACCCTCAAGAGAAATTAGCTACTTTTCCCGATCGCCTAATGATTTGCTGCTTTTTAGCCAATTCATCTTCATTTAAAGGTCAAACTTGGTAGGTAATACTATTCATAGTAGATTAATTTAGTAATTACCCTCGATAAATATAAAGCTATATCAAGATGTGTAAGCTTACTCCGCGCTGAAGCGACGGAGCTTTAGCACTTCGCTGTCAGTGGAATATTTCTGTAGCCCTGAATCTATCGGACAAGCCAATAAATCCGAACCTCGGAGAAGGCTTACAACCCCTCCAATAATTGACAAGATATAGCTTGCATTTTTATCAGCATCACCATGCCACGCACAACCAATATTAGTACACTTAAATCTCTTTCCGCTTCTCAAGCCCAGGTGCATACAAGCATGGCAAGTTTGAGAGCTATATCTGGGACTAACGGGCAGTATCTCAACTCCTTCTATCAACCCTTTGTACTCAAGAAAAGTACGCAACTGATAGAAAGCCCAAGAGTTAGAACGCCGTCTCTCGGTTTTACTTCTGGGTTGTTGGTTAGTTCGCTCTCTAATGCCACTCAAATCTTCAATAGCCACAATGCTATTAGATTTTTTGGCATCCAGGACTATGGTTTTGCTGATAACATGATTGATATGGCGTTGAAATCTTTTCTCCTTGCCCGACAGCCGTTGCAACAGTTGCCGACATCTACGTCTACTACTGCGTGTGCCTTTGGGCGCTTTCTTTTGGAGATTAGCGCGAAGTTTAGAGTACTTATCTCTAACATTACGTATTTCTCTGCCAGACCATTTCTGATTGTTGGAGGTAACAGCTATATCAGTCCGTCCAAAATCAACACCGATTACGTTATCAGCTTGGATTGGTTTTGGCGCATCATCCTTAATTTGAATATGAATATAGTAGCCACCATCTTTATGCTTACAAAGCTGTGCCGAAGTTGGTTTAGTATCTTTGAGTTTCCCAATTTGGTAGTTGCTAGGAACAAGTGGAATATGCTCTCTTCCTCCAACCAAAGTCAGGCTAATAGCCCAATCCTGCTCTCGAAAAGCAAATATTCGGGCATCATAATCCGCCGAAGTTGGCTTAAATTCCTTGACTGGGCGTTTCTTTTGCTTGGCAGTTTTTCTCGAGGCACCAACTCTCGCGCAAGCCCTCACAGTCAAGTTAGCCGACAAGCTGTATTTTTCTCTAATAGTCTGATAAACCTGAGATTGAATAGTAACTTTGCTAGTTATACCTGGTTTAACGAACTGGTTGGCATAGTTACAAGCAGCAGCAAACATCTCAAGAGTAGTATCAATCTTTTTGACTACTTTTTTAGATGGGTTAAGCTTGCAAACTATAGTTAGGACTTGCTTCATAAGAGATATAATATCACATGTGAACACATGAAAATACGACGCGAGGCTTCAGACCCAAATATTTGGTGATGGATTATGGAGCAATCGCCCAATTAAAGTAGTATTTTAGCTCTAATTAGATTTTAAGACCTTTGCTAGCTAACCACTCTGGATTATAAAGCCGAGATTGATATCTAGCTCCCCCATCACAAAGCACCGTCACAATAGTGTGACCAGGGCCCATTTGTTTGGCTAGAGCGATCGCTGCTGCAACATTAATCCCAACCGAGCCACCCATAAATAAGCCTTCTTTATTTAGTAGCTGATAGAGGATACGAATACATTCTTGATCGTCTATTTGAATGGCATCATCCATTGGCGCACCTTCCATATTACCTGTAATGCGACTGTTACCGATGCCTTCGGTAATGGAACTGCCTTCTGGCTTTATTTCTCCAGTCTTAACGTAGCTATATAAACCGCTACCCAGAGGATCGGCTACTACACAGCGAATATGAGGATTTTGCTCTTTAAGGTACATGGCAACTCCAGCATAAGTGCCTCCTGTCCCTGTAGATGTTACCCAAGCATCAACTTTGCCCTCAGTTTGCGACCAAATTTCTACCGCCGTAGTTTCGTAATGTGCCTGACGATTAGCTAGATTTTCAAACTGATTTGCCCAAATGGCATTATCTAATTCTGCTGCTACTCTGCCCGATACTTTGACGTAGTTGTTAGGATTGCTATAAGGTACTGCGGGAACTAGACGAACTTCTGCACCTAAAGTTTTCAGAGTATCAATTTTTTCTTGAGACTGAGTTTCAGGGATAATAATCAGGCACTTATAACCTTTGGCATTGCAAATATGAGCCAAACCAATACCTGTATTGCCTGCTGTTCCTTCAACAACTGTCCCACCTGGCTTAAGCAGTCCTTTGCGTTCCGCATCTTCAATAATATATAAAGCTGCTCGATCTTTAACAGAGCCACCAGGATTGAGAAATTCTGCTTTACCCAAAATTTCACAGCCTGTCTCATCGCTAAAACTATTAAGGCGGATTAGTGGGGTGTTGCCCACTGTCGCGACAACACCGTTCTTGATATCCATACTCATCAAAATTAAATAAATCGACTCTCTAGTATTTTAGATTACCTGAATTTTGATTCTGGTTGAATTATTCGTTGACGGTTTCGTGATGTCCTTCGGCAATTAGTTTTGGTTTGACGTAAAGGTTTTCCAGCAGTACACCCATTCCCGCTACCCAAGGCGGAACTATTAAAGCGCCAATAATACCCAACACCTGTGCGCCTCCCAGCACCGCTAGCAATTGATAAAGAGGCGGAACTTTAACCGAGTTACCTACTAATAGAGGATCTAGCACGTAGGTTTCCAGATTCTGCACAATTATAAATAGCAGCAGCACCCAAATAAAGGTGATTCCACCCTGAGCAGTTGCCACAATCAAGGCGGGAACTGCCCCTAAAATTGGGCCAAAAAAGGGAATCAGGTTCGTAAATCCTGCAATCACTCCTAAACCCAAAGCTAATTCTGACAAGCCTAAAAACCTTAAGCTGATACTAATAACTATGCCTAAGATAGCCGATACTAAAATCCTCCCCTGAATATAGCCGCCCATTCTGCTACCGACTGGCTCAATTTGCATCGCCAAGCGTTTATTCCAAGGTTTAGGAAAGAGATTGATAATATCTGCTAGTAGTTGCTTAGAACCCGACAGCATATAGGCTGATAGCAACAATGCGAGCAAGGCACTCAAAACGCCACCAATAATGCCCCTAGTCAGGCTAAAAGAGCGTACCACTAACTGTTGACTAGAACGAATTGCCCAGGCGGTTAATCCCTGAACATCTAACAACTGGTTAATAATATCGGGTGCGCCTGTTTCGTTGATGCCAAAACGGAAAATAAATTCCCCTAACAGCGACTGCAACGCCTCTAGATAGATAGGAAACTTACCAATTAAGATCTCAATCTGCTGTACCACTGTTGGCCCTACAATCAATCCAAACCCCGTCAAGGTAGCAATTAAGCCTGCATAGACTAATAAGACGGCTAAAAATCGAGGAGTTCCCAAATTTTGAGTCATGTTGACTATCGGCGACAAGGTAGCAGCAAGCACTACTGAAATCATCAAGACAACTATCAAACTCCTTAATTGCCATAAAAGAATTAGGAGTAAAGGTAGAGTAATTAATAAAACTAGATTGGTGATGGAGAGAGAAATCTGTCTATTGTTCATGTAGTCTTAGCGATCGCGAATTGGGAAAAATATGATTGCACGTTCCGCTAACTATTAAATTAACAACTGCTGAGATATTTTTGGCACAATAACGAATTCGCGATCGCTCTCAATCCAAAAAAAGGCGCTCAAAGGCGATCGCCTTCCACTTCAATTATTCAATCTACATCTAAGCTATCAGTAGCAGGGGATCGATCTGTTTTTTCACTTTGGCTATCTCTGACCAAAAAGTCGGGACTTTCAGCGATCGGCCGAATACCATCTTCTTCAAAAGTATCTGCTATCTCAATCTCTCCACTAGCGATCGGGCGAATGCCATCTTCTTCAAATGTTTTGTGATCTTGTTGTTTATTCATAATCAAAGATTTTAAGCTGCTATAGATAGGGTAATAGCAACATATCTGTTAATTTTACATAGCGAATCTAACTAAGGTATTAATCATATTTTATCTTTGTCGATGATTATTAGTTATAAATTAATCTAGCAGAATTATCAGTTTTTATTAATAATATTAAAGGCTCGTTAATGAATAAAGTATGGGCAATATTTAAGTAATAAATTTATTGTTCAAATCTACTATCAAGCTTTTGTATCTTGACATATGACTTATAATAAATGGTTAAATTTGTTAACTAAAATGCAGGTTTGTCATGAATAGCGCCGAGAAAAACATATCTGATTTTTACAATACTGTTGGTTGGGAATCAAAAGAAGAAGTATACGAAGATACCAAAAGATTTGAAGATTTAAGAGAATTGGCTCAAGAATATAACGACAAATGCCGACTTAGAGTAGCCAGGCATATTCCTGCTCAGGGAGATAAAATGCTTGATATGGCATCTGGGCCGATTCCCTACAAGGAATACCTAGATTATTCCCAAAATTTTCAGCAACGGTATTGTGTGGACTTATCGGCAAAAGCTTTAGCAGATGCGAAAAAAAAGATTGGTGACAAGGGTGTATTTTTGCATGGTAGTTTTTTTGAGCTTGAACTAGAAGAAAATCTTTTCGATTGTGCGATTAGTCTTCACACTATTTATCATATGGATAAAGAAAAGCAAGAAGAAGCAATCAGAAAGCTAATGACAGTAACTAAACCAGGTCAACCAGTAATTATTGTTTATCGAAATCCTCATACCTTAATTGAATATTTCGTGTCGCCACTGCGGAAGCTGAAGCAAGCATGGAAAAAGTTGAGTAGTAACACCACTAATGAAACTCCACTATATGCCTTTGCTTATCCAATTAACTGGTGGGAAAGGTTTCGTGATGAAGCCGAGGTGGAGATTCTGCCTTGGCGTTCATTTTATGCGCCACATCAAAAAATCTTGATCCCCAACAATCAGCTGGGGTCGAAAATATTTACTCTTCTATACAATCTTGAGGAAAAATTTCCCAATTTCTTTGTTAAACATTTTCAGTATCCGATGATTATCCTCAGAAAAAAAGATAATACTTTAACGTAAAGTGAGTCGTCATCAACAAAATCAACGATTAAGAGAACTCGCCCAGGTATTTTTGCGCCTGGGCGCGATCGCCTTTGGAGGCCCTGCTGCTCACATTGCCATGATGGATGATGAGGTGGTCAAACGTCGGCGGTGGCTGAGTCGAGAGGATTTACTAGATTTAATTGGGATAACTAATTTACTTCCTGGCCCTAACTCCACAGAATTAGCGATTCATATTGGCTATGAACGAGCGGGATGGGCTGGTTTATTGGTAGCGGGAAGTTGCTTTATTTTACCTGCCATGATTTTGGTCTGGTTGTTGGCAATAGTTTATGTCCGCTATCAAACTGTACCCCAAGTAGAATGGTTGCTTTACGGAATTAAACCAGTGATTATGGCGATCGTGCTTCAGGCATTATGGAAGCTGGGTAAAAAAGCCGCCAAAGATACGCCGACTACAGTTGCGGGAATTATGGCGATCGCTGCTTATTTTGCTGGACTTAACGAAATTTTGTTGTTGCTCCTCATCGGAATTGTCGTGATGCTAATTAAAAACTGGCAAAATGGCGAGCGCACAACTAACGGTTTATATTTATTGCCATTGTCAGAAATGCTGGCATTAGGATTAGGAGGAGCGACAACCGCCGTCTCAATTGGCTGGGTCAGTGTCTTTTGGTTTTTTCTCAAAATTGGCAGTATTCTCTATGGCAGTGGTTATGTATTACTTGTATTTTTGCAACGGGATTTAGTCGAACGCAATCATTGGCTAACCTCTCAACAACTTTTAGATGCTGTGGCAATCGGACAGGTTACACCAGGCCCTGTATTAACTACCGCCACTTTTGTGGGCTATCTGCTGGCAGGGAACGCAGGAGCGATCGCGGGAACATTAGGTATATTTTTGCCTGCTTTTGTGCTGGTGGGGATAGTCAATCCTTGGGTGAGGACATTACGTCAATCTCCTTGGACTGGAGGATTTTTAGATGGTGTCAATGCTGCATCCTTGGGATTGATGGTAGGAGTTACTTATACTTTAGGACGTGCTGCAATTGTAGACTGGTTGACTATAATAGTGGCAGTTTTCAGTGCGATCGCCGTATTTCAATTTAAAATCAATTCTGCTTGGTTAGTAATTGCGGGAGGAGCGATCGCGGTTATTTTACATTTATTGGGCTGGATTAGTTAACAAAATTACTAACTTTTGGTCTTTCTAGCCAGTTAATTGCAGCCTAACAACCAACTATCAACATTACTAAAATTAAAAAAGGTATTAAACTGTAGTAATTTATTTTTTCGCCCAAGATTAACATGGAATCCATACTAAGCAATGCCTTTGAAGCATTTAATCAACATAGTGGTTGGATTGTTTGGAACTTATTCTTAGCTTTTATTCCTCTAGCTCTCAGCTTTTGGTTATTTACTAAACCTCAGACAAAGCGTGGCTCTAAACTACATCGGCGATCGCTTCTATGGTGGGCTGGCTTGATTGTTTTTATCGCTTTTTTGCCTAATGCTCCCTATTTGCTCACTGATATCATACATTTAATTGAGGCAATTCGTGCAGGTTATTCAATTTGGATTACTACTTTAATTTTTATTCCCTTACATTTATTTGCCATATTTCTTGGTTGGGAATCCTATGTAATTTCTGTACTGAATCAAAGTCGTTATCTGGAAAAACAAGGTGCCAAAAAATTTGTTTTAATTAGTGAAATTTTGGTTCATGCTCTATCTGCCGTGGGAATTTATCTGGGTAGATTTCTGCGCTTTAATAGTTGGGATTTTGTGACCAAGCCTGATATTGTCTTAGTTTCCACTATCGACAATTTAACTGATAAAAAACCTTTAGTGGTAATAATGATTACCTTTGCTATTTTGACTATACTTTATTGGTTAACCAAACAAGTTACTTTAGGTATTTTGTGGCGAATCCGCAATTATAAATAACGTCTAATGTGAATTAGCTTCGATCTAAATGAACTAAATAGCTAAAATTGTTTACAAACCATGAAAAATCAAGCAACATTAATTCTAGTTCTTTACAATATTTCGGCAAAATTGATTACCTAACTAGCTATGCTGAAGACAAAACAGTCATCAGCAATTTATCTTAGTTGGTCTAAACGCACTTTGCGATCGTGGAGTAGATACGTAAATCTTGAGCAAATTATTAAAGTTTAAATATTTACTTTGTCTTAGCCTCAGCTTAATTGTTTTTATTTCTACTGCTGGTATACCCTTGGCAGGCACGGTTACTAAAGCCACAAGCCAGCCAAACATTATCTTTGTGCTAACAGATGATCTGGATAATGCTGCGGTTGACTATATGCCTCAGGTAAAGTCATTTTTAGTTGATGGGGGAGTTAGCTTTAGCAATTATTTTGTCAATATTTCGCTGTGCTGTCCCTCTAGAGCAACTATTCTGCGGGGTCAATATGCTCATAATACAGGTGTTTATACGAATAAAAAGAGCGATGGCAGCTTTATCTATCTTTATCGCCATGGATTAGAAAAATCGACAATCGCCACTTGGTTACAGCAAAAAGGCTATCGTAATGCCTATATCGGAAAATACTTTAACGGTTATCCTCGTAAAGCACCTAAAAATTATGTACCTGCGGGTTGGGATGAATGGGCTAGTCCCATTTTTGATAGTGGCTATCTGGGCTATAAATATACTCTAAATGAAAACGGCAGTTTTGTTGAATATGGCGATCGCCCTCAAGACTATAGTGCTGATGTCTATACCAATAAAGCTCAAAAGTTTATCAATCAAGCAGCAAACGATAAGCAACCCTTTTTTCTTTATCTTTCCTATTTGGAGCCTCACCAACCAGCAATTCCCGCACCGCGTCACAGTAAACTATTTCCTAATGCTTTTGCGCCACGCACTCCTTCCTTTAATGAGGCAGACGTTGAGGATAAACCCGAATATATTCGCGAACTTCCTTTATTAAGCCCAGCACAAAAAAATCGTATTGACCAACTTTATCAGCAAAGATTGCGATCGCTCCAGGCAGTAGATGAAGGATTGGTGAATCTAGTCAATACCCTAAAGGCTAATAAGCAATTAGATAATACCTATATTATTTTCACCTCAGATAATGGGTTTCACCTCGGACAACACCGACTACCCCCCGAAAAAGAAACGGCTTACGAAGAGGATATTCATTTACCCCTATATATAAGAGGCCCAGATGTTCCTCTGGGTGAAACTAGGGATCAAATTGTTAGCAATATCGATCTAGCTCCTACTTTTGCTGAACTGGCGGGGGTGGATACTCCAAATTTTGTTGATGGACGTTCTCTTGTTCCTTTGTTCCGTCGTAAAGCGCCTTCACCGACTTTGTGGCGACAGGTTCTTTTTCTTCAGCATAGATTAAATCGTAAAACAATTCCTTTAATCCCTGACTATAAAGGTTTAAGAACTTCTAACTGTACTTATGTTCAATATGCGACTGGCGAGCAAGAACTCTATGACCTCAGACAAGATCCCGATCAGCTGCAAAATTTGGCTACAGTAATCAAGCCCAAAGTAATTAAAGAATATGCCCAACGCTTGATTCATTTAGGTAGTTGTCGTGGTCAAACCTGTCGAGAACGAGATATTAAACCTCTGCCTGACTGTAGTATCTCGAATGAGAGACACTTAATCAAAAGATTATTGGAGATTTATCTTAAATTGACCAATGACCAAAACAAATAAATCTAAATCAATATTTCATAATGTTTTGATTTTGGGGTTTGTCAGTCTACTAACAGATATCGGTACTGCCCTTGTTTTTAGTTTCCTCTTTAGGGGCAAGCGCAAATCTTTGGCGATCGCTGGTTATGGATTGTCAACCCTGGTTAAATACTATTTACCAAAGAGAGAGTGATATTCATCACATTTGCTTGAGTCCTGTAGTCACACTTGCTTCATGAAAACTTCATTAAATTGGTTCTGTAAGTTACAGAAATTTCATTTAAAAAATCATGACGGTTATTACAGTTACCAACAGCGCCGACCAAGGAAGTGGATCTCTCAGACAAGCAGTTTACGATGCTCAATCTGGCGACATAATTAAATTTGACTCTAGCCTTAGTAACCAGAAAATTACGATGAGTAGTGGTCTATGGCTGAATAAAAGTTTAACTTTTGATGGTGCGGATGCTCCTAATTTAACAGTTAGTGGTGGCAACAAAACTAATATTTTCTGGATGGGTGGCGTAAATGAAAAACTCAACTTAACTGTCAAAAATTTAACTCTGGCTGATAGCTACTATGATGCAGAAGCAGGGGGCGCAATTTGGGCGCAAGAAAATAGTACTATCGATATTGATAACGTTAATTTTACAGGTAATGTCTCTGATGGAGCAGCTCTACACGCTCAACAAGGCAGCTTTATTACCGTTAATAATAGTAACTTCGCTCATAACGATGGTGCAAGTATTAGTGACAAGGAGTATTCTACAGGTGCAATTAGTTTATTTGCTTTTGGAGAACTAAAAGTAAGCAATAGTACGTTTACTGATAATAAAGGTTTTAATGGTGGTGCAATCCACGTTACTTCTAGTGATCTTTTCGTCGAAAACTCTACCTTTATTGGTAACGACTCCACTCCAGGCAAAGACCGAATCAACTACATTCCTGGTGCGGGTGGGGCAATTTACGCCGATGCAGCTAGTGTACCTAACGATGAAAGATTCTATGGTTCGCTTCCCGAACACGTACTACAAGGAGAAACAGAAGGCGGTGTAATTTCGATCAACAAAAGCCATTTTGAGAACAACAAAGCATCAGGGCAAGGTGGTGCTTTGGCACTTTGGGGCTATTCACAAGACCAGGTAATTGTGACTAATAATACTATCATCAACAACGAAGTCATTAAAAACAAAGACAACATGGCTCAAGGTGGTGGTGTCTGGTTGATGGGCTACGGTACTGTAGAAAACAATACTATTTCTAACAATAAATCCGAAGATCAGGGCGGTGGTTTGTTTCTCTGGGGTGAAGTACCGACTACCGTATCTAACACTACTTTTTCAGGTAACCAAGCAGCAACAGGTGGGGCTATCTACAGCGATCTTTGGGATGCTCAGTTAAACGTCAATAACGTTAATTTTGACTCCAATTCCGCCTCTGCTGAAGGAGGAGTTTTATTTACTAATAAAATTCGTCCCGTTTATATTCAAGGTTCTCAGTTTAGCAATAACACCGCAGGAGACATCGCCGACACTACCTTTGGTAGCAGTATTTCAGAGGTAGTTTATGGTACTGATTCCTCGGATAATCTGGCGGGAACAGACCAAAATAGCTATATGTTTGGCTTGAATAATGATGATACTCTCAATGGTCTTGGTGGTGATGACTACCTTGATGGCGGTATCAATAACGATCTACTGGACGGCGGTGTAGGAAACGATACTTTAGTTGGTGGAGGGCAAAGTAATACCTTAATTGGTGGAGAAGGAAACGATACCTTTATTGGTGACAAAGGACAAGACATCATTGAAGGCGGTAGTGGTCAAGATAGATTTATCATCGGTGATGAAACTCAAGTTTATTACACCGATCAAGATTGGTATGACCATGCAATTATCAAAGACTTTGAGACTGGACAAGATGTGATTCAGCTTAAAGGACAGGCTAGCGACTATACAGTCCAGACTGCCAACAGCGAGGGTTTCAATGGTGCGGGTATTTTTTACCAAGGTGGCATGGTAGCTTTAGTGGCAAATATTTCAGCCGATAGTTTTAGTTTGGATGCAGGGGCGGGATTTATTACTTATGGTAGTGCTATGGAGAGTCCTGTTACTCCTCAACCTGAAACTCCTGTAGAGAGTCCTGCTATTCCTGAGCCACCTTTAAGTTCTTCTGGATTGCAGTTAACTCCAGATAGTCTGTTTTCTGGTAAGCCCAACTATGTTCCTGCTGACAATAATGGCTTGTTTGTTTGGCATACTGATAACACTTGGAACATTGAAGGAACAGGGGATTGGGATGGTTCACATTTCAGAGGTAAGTTGGTTGCCGATCGCCCCATTGAAAATCTCTCTAGCTTTGATTTTGAGAATAATGATTTCGTCAGGTTTACAGATGATTCTCATCAAGTTGTTGAGTTCTCGATGATCATTGGTAACCAATGGACAGATGGAATCTCATTTCAAACTCCTGATAACGCTTCTGTCTTCCTAGAATTAGAAGAAAGCGATCGCGTTTCAGTTGTAGCAGGAACTTCAATGCAAGAGATTAATTTAGTTTAGAGTAAAAATAAATTGAGTAAAGATCTGCATTAATAAGGAGTGAAGGAAAGTGCAACTCATTATGCTTGACTAACTCCTTTCATTACTAATTCGACTAACTCATTAACAAATTTCTCCGTCAAAGGTTGATGTTTTAGTAATAAGCGATAAAAAAGCGGGCTGTATAACGCATCGATCGCCACTTCTACATCAATATCTTCTCTCAACTCACCTCTGGCTACTCCCCGTTGAAATATTCGTTTTGCATCTTCTCTTCTGGGAGTTAGCCAGTTATCTCGAAAGGCGGCAATTAATTCTTCATCTGCTTGCCCGCAACCGATTACATTAGCTAGCACCTCTCCTCTAGGACTGTTCATTAGCTTGACTATCTTGTACATCTGGTCTCGAAAATCTTCAATTACCGAACCAGTATCGGGAAAAGCAATTTCAGGCGTTACCGCTTCTAAGAAAGCGTCCATTGCTAATGCAGATTTAGTTTGCCAACGTCGATAAATAGTTGGTTTGCCTACTTCTGCTCGTGCTGCTACTCCTTCAATGGTTAAATCCATAAATCCTACTTCATTCAACATTTCATAAGCTGCTTTGAGAATTTTCTCACGGGTTTCAGGCGATCGCGGTCTGCCACGTCCAGCTTTTACAAGGGTTTGAGCTTTTTTTATTTTAGGGGTTGACATATCAGTTTTCTTATTAAAGCGATCGCTCTGTTATTTCTTTTTGAATATACTATATTGAGATTGATAAATAATAAGCGTGAGGAGTTGATTTTGAAACTGTTAGATATTATTTATTGCGACTCCAAAAGAATTGAGAATTATTTGACACAAATACAGTTGCGTAAATTTTTAAATAAATTTCCAAATTGGTTATCAGAGGTACAAATACCTGGAGTTGCAAAAATCGGTCTCAAAAACTATCTTAGGATAGGCGAACGTAGTGATTTTGAAAAGAGCTTTGAACTAATTAAATTTTTAACTGATACCAATACATTAGGAATTGGTAGACCAAATAAGCAAGGAAAATATACACCAGATTTTTATTTTGAAAGCTGTACAGCAACGAGAATGTTTTTTGAACATTCTTGTTATCCAAATCTGGGATTTAGTTATTGGATTTCAGAATATGAACAATCACAATTAGAAAATATTAATAAATATATACCATTTGATTTTAAAAGTGAAAAGTATTCAAGAGAAGAAGATTATGGAGAACCAGGAAAATTATTTCTTCTCGAAAATTTTGAACAACAAGATAAGACTTATCTAAAAAGAATGAGTTCTCCTAATTCCCTTCTGTGGGCATTAGAATACAATAAACTATTAGAAAGAGAATTTTCGCAAGTACAAGCTAAGGAACTAGCAAAAAATCCTATTTATGCTCTTGAACAAATAGGATTTAAGACTACGCTAGAAAGAAAAGTAACTGTACTATATAAAATTCGTAATTTATTTCCCGAAAATTTTGCCAGTGGCTATCAGTTTATGACAATAGGATATCCAATTGTAATATTTGATAAAGAATTAGAGCTAAAAGACATATTAAAACTCTAAAATTAAATGTCACTTTTGACTATTTTTAGAATTGACATTACCATATTTTAGTCTTTCAACATCTAAAACTACTATTAAGCTACAAGTGCTTATTGGTTGCATAAATTCTTAAAGTTATCGCTTTGTTATCTCTTTTTAATTATTGCTAAAAGCCCAAATTATAAAACTTGAAGGAGCAAAAAATCATAAACAATACAATGGTAATCTCTCAAACCTATATTATTGCCGAAGATTTACCAGTTAACCGTCTTGGTTATGGTGCAATGAGACTGACAGGACAACCAGGTAACTTTGGTGCTTATGCCGATTGGTCAGCAGGAAAACAGCTTTTACGTCGTGCTGTTGAATTGGGAGTTAACTTTATCGATACGGCAGAAGCTTATGGGCCAGGTTTTAATGAGGAAATTATTGCTTCGGCTTTGTATCCTTACCCAGAAGATTTAGTTATCGCTACCAAAGGAGGAATTAATAAACCCGCACCCGATAATATTCAAGCAGATGGTAGACCTGAAAGTCTGAGAAAAAGTGTCGAAGCAAGTTTAAAAAGACTAAAATGCGATCGCATTGATCTTTATCAACTACATCGCCCCGATCCTAAAGTTCCTTTGGCAGAATCTATCGGTGCATTAGCACAACTAAAACAAGAGGGTAAAATTCGTCATCTTGGTATCTCGAATGTAACTCTAAAACAAATTGAAGAGGCGAGAAGTATTGTTGATATTGCTTCAGTGCAGAATCGGTTTAGTATTAGCGATCGCGCTAATCAAGATATATTGGATTACTGTACCCAAAATAACATTGCTTTTATCCCCTATGGTTCACTAGGCGCACATCCCCTAAAACGTGGCGCACCTTTAGCTAATGCCGAAGGAATACTAGCAGATATCGCCCAGAAAAAAGGCGTAAAACCTAATCAAGTCGCTTTAGCGTGGTTACTGCACTATGCACCCAATATTGTTTTGATTCCAGGAACAACAACTATTGCTCACTTAGAAGAAAATATTGCTGTTAATTCAATTCATCTCACCACTGATGAAGTTAATTTGTTAAATCAAATTGAAAATTTTGATTAGGGTTTGTTGCTTTGCTATTCGCTATGGCTAAAGTTTACTCGCTCAAGCATTAGTAAATTGTCATAACATCGTAACTATTAATAATTTGATTTTCAAGGCAATCCTTGGTTATGAAAGTATCAAAGCTGAGTTGATAGAATAAAACCATTGTTCAAGCTGGCTTTAGTTCATGAAAATATCTGTGATTGGCATTGGTAAAGTAGGTTCGACCGTCAGCTTTGTACTAGCCAAAGATGGTTTGGCTTCAGAACTAGTTCTCTACAACCGTACACGAGAGATTGCTCATGCTGAAGCTATCGATATAAGTCAAGCAGTAGCACTGACTCCCCATCGGCTTCTGGTTCGAGATGGAGATATAGAAGATACCGCCGAGTCTGACATTATTATTCTTGCCGTCAGTACTCCCATGACCAAGCAGATGACAAGTCGTGATGAACTTTTTTTAAGTAACACTCAGATTATGCAGTCTTTAATTCCTCCTCTCGTCCGATATAGCCCTAATGCCATCTTGATCAATGTCAGTAACCCCGTTGATGCCTTAACTTACCAAATTTGGCAAATTGCCAGTCAACACTCCCAACAGATTAATTGGCAACAAGTAATTGGAACTGGTACTTTAATCGATTCGGCGCGGTTTCGCGACCTTCTAGCTACCCAATTAGGTATCCATCCTGCCGATATTAATGCTTATATTTTAGGAGAACACGGAGACGGGCAATTTGCAGCACTTAGTTCTGCTACGTGTGGCGGTGAATTTATTGATGCTAACCCTTTGCGCCAAAAGATGGTGGAGGATGCCAAGCAGTCTGCATGGACAATTTTTCAAACTAAAGGCTACACTAATTACACGGTATCTTTAGCAGTAGAGATGATTGTAGGAAGTATTGTCGAGGATTTACGGCATACTCTACCAGTGAGTGTTGCGATTGATGGTTATTGCGATGTTTACAACTGCTGCTTGAGTGTTCCCTGTGTTATTGGTCGCCAAGGCATTCATCGTCGTCTTGAAACTCAGCTTAATGAATCAGAAACTCTGGCATTTCAGAACTGCGCTCGTACCATCCAACAACAAATTCAGTCCTGTCAAACACAAATAGCTCTTAAATAGTAATACTCCATCTAGAAATAGGTCACAAGTGAAAGAACCACCAAAGAACACCCTAAATATCGATGCGGGAACGGTAGTTTTAATCGTCTCTGCCCTGATTTTATTACCCTTATTATTGACGGGCTTTATTTCTCACTAGAAAAGAATCTTCAACAAAACGGAGTTTTTATGTCTTCTTCTTTCAATCAGGGAATTCTCGTCACCATTATCTGTGAAGCGGTTTTACAAGATCGTCTAATTAAGTTACTGCAAACATTAAATGTCTCTGGATATACAATTATTCCAGCACAAGGTGCAGGTGGACATGGCAGGCGAATGGGAGATATGGCTGGTTACAACACTAATATCGAAGTTAAAACAATTGTTTCAGCCGAAATATCCGATCGATTACTCGAAGATTTAAAAGACTTTCCTCAAAATCACGCTTTAATTGCCTTTAGGCAAACTGTAGAAGGTTTATTTGATTAGCTAAAATTGATGTTGATCTGATTAATTTTCATTACTATTGCCAATTAAATATAATAATGCCATGCGAGTTGCAACACCACTGGTAACTTGTTTCGAGACTAAACTAAGATTAGGATCGTCCATTAAATCGGAAGTGATCTCGACACCGCGATTAGTGGGGCCAGGATGGAGTATTTTAACGTTAGGATGGCATAATTTAAGGCGATCGCGTGTTACCCCAAACAGTTGATGATATTCTCTTAAACTAGGGATAAAATTAGCCGTCATCCGTTCTTTTTGCAGTCTCAGAGTCATAACAAAATTGGCATCTTGTAGCGCGGGTGCTAATTCCCAATGGATCACTAGTTTTCCTGGAGTATTTTGATTTATCATTGCTAAGAAAGTCTTGGGGAGAAGAGTTGCTGGTGCAGCTAGATGTACCTCTGCTCCTGCGGTAGTGAGACTATAGATATTAGAACGGGCTACTCTAGAATGGAGAATATCGCCGACAATAGCAATTTTCTTACCTTGCAGTAATTCTAAACGAGGATTATCAGGATCTAAGGCAGTAGTCAGGGTAAATAAATCCAGCAAGGCTTGGGAAGGGTGTTGATGTAAGCCATCTCCTGCATTGAGAATTGTTACCCCAGAATTAAGTCGATCCATTTCTTGGGCAATAATTTGGGGTACACCCGCTTCCTGATGGCGGATTACCATAATATCTGTACCCATAGCTAAATAGGTTTTTGCCGTATCTAGAATGGTTTCCCCTTTGCTGAGGGAAGAACTCCCAGGCGAAAAGTTTAAAATATCGGCGGAAAGTCTTTTAGCTGCTAACTCAAAACTACTGCGAGTACGGGTAGATGGTTCAAAAAACATATTGGCAACAACTCTTCCCTGAAGTGCTGGAACTTTTTTTGTTCTACCTGAAAGCACTTTCTGAAAACTAGAGGCAGTTTGTAAAACCGTTTCGTATTCCTCAGTCGTAAAATCGATTAGGGAAAGAATATGTCGTCTTGTCCAAATAGTAGTTGCCATCTCAGTTAACGGATAGAGGCAAGATTAACACCTTGTCCAGATTAATTTGCAAACATCCATCAGGTTACCAGGTTATAGCTATTTCAACAATTTTATCGCGATACGGAGATTAAACAACCCTCACACTTTAGGATTATCTTGTGGTTAAGCTGCGCGATCGCTAACTCTAATAATTTCTCAATTCTCTGTTTTAATCCTTGCTGTTTTTCATTCATTGGTTAAAAGCTTTATATGATTTATAGTGAGATGCGATTGGCGAAGCCACGCCTTCGGCGATTACCCTTCGGGTACCCTAAAGGACTAGCTTCGCGTCCTAAAGGATACCGCTCCGCATATCGCGCTACGCGATCGCAATATAGTTAAAAATATAGATAAAATCAGTAGTTAAAGTGACATGCATTCTGAAATTTCGATTATCATTCCTACATTAAATGAAGAAGATTTTTTGCAGAGGACATTGGCTCATTTGGCTGTATTAAATCCTCCTCCTCAAGAAATTTTGATTGTTGATGGAGGAAGCCAAGATCATACTTTAGAAATTGCTCGCCAAGCAGGTATTTCTCCGTTATTTTCCGAAAAAGCAGGTCGCTCGATCCAAATGAACTTAGGTGCAACAGCAGCTAAGGGTGATATCCTCTGTTTTGTCCATGCTGATACTTTAGTACCTGATGATCTTGCGCTCATAATTGAGAAGACATTAGCCGATCTTACTATTGCTGGAGGCGGTTTTATTTCGTTAATGAGCGGTCAAGATAAAACTCGCTGGGGAGTCTCTCTGCATAATTATTTAAAAACTTACTATGCACCATTGATATTTCGACCTCATTTATTCTTCAAGGGTTTACGAATTTTATTTGGAGATCAAGTAATCTTTTGTCGTCGTAGCGATTTCTGGAATTGTGGTGGTTTTGATGTACAACTACCAATCATGGAAGATGCTGATCTCTGTATTAAACTGCTTGAATACGGAAGAATACATTTAGTTGATCGCGTTGTTCAATCGAGCGATCGCCGTGTAGCTAAATGGGGTTGGCTCAAAGCTAATGCTATATATTTCTACATTGGCTATCTGTGGGGTATTGGGGTTTCTGCAACCTATCTCAAACAATTTTACGAGGATATTCGTTGATTAAGATTCCAGTTGTAATCTAGATATTTAATTGGTACTTGCGCATTTAAAGGAATATCTAAGGATAAATAAGTCTGGATATATTCAGGAATGGAGTTGGACACTTTGAGAAAATCCTGTTTGTACCACTTCATGATTTTGCTACAGTAAAGAACTTGCTGGTTTTGATCGTAATACACCTTATGGGAATTATTGATAAACCGTTTAGCATCCTCGTCCAATTGAGTTTCTAAGCGATCGCCTTCATAGGCTTCATTACGTAATAAAGGACAGCCAATAGCAGCACAAACTAAAGCAAAATGGATACGAGGAGTCGGAAATTTTTGACGCAAAATATCGTGTTCGATGTTATTGAGACTGTAACGACGTTGATTAATTGTATAAACTGAACGAGAAAAAAACCGCCAAAAAGCTAACCAATTAGGCACACCCAGAAATTTAGGTAAAATAGATTTAAGCGGATAGTTTTTTAACACTTGCTCGATCACCAAAGCATTATAGAGATTGAGCCAGAAAGCTAGCTGTTGATTTGGATTTAATAATTCTGGGTTAATTTGAGATAATTCCTGTAGCCAATCAGTTAGTTTCTGAGTTGATTGTATCTTCCAGGCTTGATAATTAACTAATCCTTGCTCGTCAACATATTGATGGAGTAATTCATCCCAAGGTTGAAATGACATAATATTTTAAACGAAATAATGTTTATTAAAATACTAAGCTGTTACGCAAAATTATTTGTATATTTACATCTATAACTCATTTTTGATTGCCTTTACTTCCTATTTCCTATTTCCTATTTTATACTTAACCCAAATAGTAAATTAATTTTGACTAGATACTTAACCTGGCGACTAATAAAATTTTTGATTCAACTGCAATTTCCAGAAATCAAGCAGTTATCAACAGCAGATTTGGCTACTTGGTTATCGGATGACAGCGTATCTAAACCCATAATATTAGATACTAGAACGATTGAGGAATATGAAGTTAGTCATCTTAAAAATGCACAACTTGCTCCCAGTAATCTTGAGGATTTAGTCAAAGCAATCAATTTTTCCACCCCCATAGTTACTTATTGTTCGGTTGGATATCGTTCAGCAGCGATCGCTCGTTGTCTACAATCTCAAGGATATCAAAATGTTTTTAATTTAAGTGGTTCTATTTTTCAATGGGTAAATGAAAATCGTCCAGTTTATCATGCTAGAAAACCAGTTACCAAAGTTCATCCCTATAATAAATTTTGGCAATATTTACTTATTAATTCACATTTTTAAAAATTTCAATAGAAGATAATTATGAAAACACTTTATAAATGGTCAGTTGAAGATTATCATCAAATAATTGCATCTGGAGTACTAGACGGAAAGTCTGTTGAACTGTTAGAAGGTGAAATTATTACTGTAAGTCCTGAAAAGCCTATCCATAGTTCACGGATTGATACTGTAGCTGATTATTTAAGGGATGTCTTGCACAAAAAAGCAAAAGTTAGAGAAGCACATCCTATTACTCTAGATAATTCTGAACCTGAACCAGATATTGCTATAGTTCGATTTAATGAGCATAATTATAGCGATCGCCATCCTTATCCCCAGGATATTTATTGGTTAGTTGAGGTGTCAAATAGTACTTTAAGTAAGGACTTAGAAGAAAAATCTATTATTTATGCCCGTAATGGGATTCCTGAATATTGGGTAATTGATTTACTTTATAATAAGTTGTGGTTGTTCACGAATCCTCAACAAAATAGTTATTTAAATAAACAAGAAATAACTACAGGCAAAATCAATTCTGGATCTTTTCCTCATGTAAGTATTGAAATAGATAAATTGTTGCTCAATAAAATTTGAAGATCACACCGCGTTTTGTTTATGCGCTAAAGAAAGTTATTGTGCGAGGGTTGGGGATTATGAAGCCACAAAAAATAAATGATTTGATTGATTGGTTGGGGACTATTCACAAGGCTTTACCTGAATTGGAGTTAGTTTAAATAGTATGCCAGCAAAAGATATTTTTCACGACAATGTTAAAAATGCTCTGATCAAAGATGGCTGGAATATTACTAACGATCCTTTAAAATTACAGTGGGGGAATAAAGATCTCTATGTGGATCTAGGTGCAGAAAAATTAATTGCAGCCGAAAAAGAAAATCACAAAATAGCAGTAGAGATAAAAAGCTTTGTGGGTAATTCTCAGGTAGCCGATTTACAGCAAGCGTTAGGTCAATATACTTTGTATTTAGATATCATAGAAGAAACCGAACCAGAGCGCATTCTTTATCTGGCAATTAGAGAAACAACCTACGAAGATATATTTATTGAACCTATTGGTCAAATACTTCTAACTAAAAAACGCTTAAAATTGATTGTTTTTGATAGCGATCGCGAGGAAATAATTCAATGGATACTATAAAGGAATATCGAGAAAAAATCAAAAGTATTTTAACTGACTATGTATCGATTCCTTACTCGCGAGGAGATATTGAATCAAAGTTAATTATCAGTAATGACGATAATAATTACTTAGTCATGACTACTGGATGGCAAAACAAAAAAAGAGTGCATGGCTGTATTATTCACTTGGAAATTATTGGTGACAAAATCTGGGTGCATCGTGACGGTACGGAATACGGAATTGCTAATGATTTGTTAGAGGCAGGAATTCCTAAAGATCAAATTGTCCTAGGTTTTTATCCTGCTGATATTAGAGCTTATACTGATTTTGCCGTTAGCTAGATATTGTTGAAAGTTACATAAGTCATAAATTAAACAAATCCAAAGTACAGGTTTTTATTCATTGGTCTAAAGCTTTGTATAGTTCTAAAGTCGCGTTTTGTTTATGCGCCTAAAAAGGTTATTGTGCGTGGTTTGAGGCAAAGGCGCAAAAAAAAGAGATAGTTATGAAACTAGCGGAAAAATTAGAACAAGAAAAAACTGTTTTTCTATTTGGATAAACAAGCTATCAAATTATTACCAACAATAAAGATCGTTCTTACTCTCTTTCTATAGAGCCAGACCCACAACTCCAACCACTATCATTTAAAGCCGGCGGATTTATGTCTGTAGAATATTTTTTAGTTTCACAAGAAATTTTTTCAAACTGTTCAGAGTCATTATCGTAGCTAATGCCTTCTGCAAAACTTTTAATTTTATGCTTTTTCTCCAATGATTTAGCTAAAATTATTGCTTTACTTTCATTTGCTTCAATTATACTTATCTCGTAATATGTAGGGTCTAGACTAATATCTAGCTCGTAAATACTATATGTAAATTTATCGTTTTCAAATCGATACACTTGTTGAGCGCGAGCTAATACACCGATGTAATTTTTTCCCTCCGATTCTCTTTCTCTGGGAAAGATACCTCCAGCCATAATATTAGGCGCAATTATAGCGAATAAGACCATTCCAACGAAACCAGTAGCAAGAAAAACACCTACAGGCTGTTTTTTTGACTCCTCGCTTTCAGATATCGGAATAAATTTTGATACTGCTTCTGGTTTTACTATTTTCGGTTTATTTGTCCAACCACAACCAGAGCATACTTGACGACCACTAGATTTGAATGGTGGTGCTAGTTTCTTTCCGCATTGCGGGCAATTTTCGGGACTCATAAGCACAAATATGACTTTACATCCTTAAAATTCCCTAATCCTTCGCAAAAATATAAAGATATACTGAAATCACTAATAAGAGGTCGTGGTTAATTAATTTAAAGCGATCGCATTACCAAATACACTGTAGCTTTGAAAAACTAAACTTCTGTTATTGTGAATAATTAAATGCTTGACAGCTGATGGCTATTCCGCACCTACCATTTGAGACTCTTGAATCAACTCAACCAAATTACCTTCAGGATCGCGCACTAATGCTAATTTAACTCCCCAGTCGGCGAAATTCCAAGGAGAGGAGACAATGACGACACCTTTGCTTGTCAAATACTTACAAGCTTCATCTATATCTTTAACACCAAAACTCAGAGCGATCGCATCATTTTGAACACCGAAGTTGACAGGAGTGTGAGTGCCAAAATATTCTTTGACTTTGCCACGACACATAATAGTTAATTTAGTTGCACCCTTGGTTAATTCAGCATAGCGATCGACTCCTGAAATAAAACCCACTTCAAGTCCTAAAACATCTCGATAAAATTGCAGACAAGTCTCATAATCATCTACATATAGTCGTGTATTGGCAAAATTAAATTTCATCGGCTAACCCTTAAATAAATGTTGCTGTAATTTTGGATGTAATTATAATTACTTACTTTATGCTATAAGTTTTTAGATATTTAATCTATTTTCAACTGTGAATTGCACGCTGAATTGATGAATTTAATTTTTGTAAAAGACTTATGTTACCTCCCTTCAATCCTAGACGTAGTAAACATTTCATCAACGATCCTTGTCAAGTTAAAAATAGTAAGACTAAGCTCAAAATTAATTTTAATAATGGACGCTTTGAAATTCTTGATGCTTATAGGTGGCAGAGTCATTGGCGAGAACCATATTACCTAATGTTAATGATCCCTTGGTGGGGATTTTTTATCTTAACTGCGATCGCTTATGTAATTATTAACGCGATTTTTGCTGTCGGTTATTTACTGGGAGGAGATTGTATTGCTAGTTCTGAACCTGGCTCTTTTAGTGCTGCCTTTTTCTTTAGTGTCCAGACTATAGCTTCGATTGGTTATGGGGTAATGAACCCGACTACTACCTACGCCAATATTTTAGTAACTATAGAAGCTTTGATCGGTACTGTTGGCATTGCCTTAATGGCAGGTTTGGCATTTGCTAAGTTTTCACAGCCGACAGCACGAGTGATGTTTAGTAAAGCAGCGGTGATTACTGACTACAATGGTGTACCGACTTTGATGCTGAGAGCTGCCAACCGACGGCACAATCAAATTTTAGAAGCGCAAGTACGAGTTTATCTGATGCGAGATGAAATCAGTAGCGAAGGGGAATTTATGCGCCGATTTTATTTACTAAAATTAGTACGCGATCGCACTCCCAGATTTACTCTAAGCTGGACTATTATGCATCCGATTGATGAAACTAGTCCTTTATGGCAAGCTAGTCCTGAATCTTTAGCTAATACTAGATCGATGTTAGCTATCTCCTTAAATGGCATTGACGAAACTGTCTATCATTCTCTTCATGTACCCCATACTTATGGTGCTAATGATATTCTCTGGAATCATCGCTTTATTGATATTTTTCATCAAACCTCTCAAGGGATTCAGTACATAGATTTCAAATATTTCCATGAGGTAGAATCGCTTGATGTCGATTAGATAAATTAACAACTTTACGCGATCGCATTTTATTCATACACCAAAGAAGGTAATTGTTTACGGTTTGGGTATTGTTAAGCCTCAGAAACAATTGAATGATTTAATTGACTGGTTGGGTACTTTTGACAAAGCTTTACCTGAATAGGTAGAATCGCAAAACGGAAGCAAAACAAATAGATGACAAAATATACTCCTCAAGTTTTTCTTAATAAATTTCCTGTCAAAAAACTAAGTAATAGCGAAAAAACAGTACAGGTTTATAGTTATATATTCAATCCATCCCCAGAACCAGGAAAAGAATATTCGGCAATTAATCAAATACCTTGGAAGATAAGAACGCCAGGAGTAAGATTTAAGTCGACAATTATTACCAAGCAACTGATATCAGCAGAATATTTAAAACAAGACAATTGGACGTTAAAATATCAAGGTACGCAACTATTAAATTTAGATATTTCTTATGAAAGAGAAGCTTTAGAACAATTAGAAAGAAAATGGTTGGAACGAGAATTAAGATCTAAATTTGCTAGAAATAGAGTCGATCGTGCTTCCCAAGGAGGATTAATTTGGTGGGATGCAGAAAACATTATTTTGCAAGATCTAGGTTGGGAAGTTCACACAGGGGTTAGTTTAAATATTGAGCTTCATTATTCGGGAGTTATTTTTTTAGAAATCGATCTTCACCATCGTTTTTATAGTTCTTGGACATTAGAGGAATGGTTACAAAACTATAGAGAGATACCAATTAGTTGGGTTCGCAATACTTATGACGATCGCTCCTGGAAATTTATTCGTATTAGTGATGAAGATCCAGAAACTACGATGATTCCTAATTTAGGAAGTTTGGCAAATTATCATCGAAATTTAGACAAAAATAAAGCAACAGAAAAGGAAATTCAAGCTGCTCGTGTGGTATATGTTGGTAGTAAAGGCAAAGAACTGACCCATTTATCTACTAGACTTAGACCCAGTATAACAATGGAGATTTTGAGCGATTTACAAGAGCGAGGTTCGTCAGAAGCAGCTAAAGTATTTAAACAAGTAAAAAAAACAATTCAACAACGTTTCGATAAATCAAAAGAAACTGCTCAATGGTTGAGTAAAAATATTTATAATTCGGATCGGCCAACTAAGCCTCAAACAACTAAGGGAATTGTTCTCAGAAAAAGAGAGCCTTTACTACTAACTAAATCTAAAAAAGTTTATCGAACAATAAATAGTTTAGATGAAGGTTGTTTTCGTACAGGAGAACAACAATTTGGCTGTTTAGATTTAACAGAAAATGGTAAATGGTCAGAATTTATTAAAGATAAACTAGAATATGTGGCGAGAAAAAGTGATGTAGATATCGTATTAGAATCAGCCAAGAATAAGCATGATTTACCTGATGGAGCGTTTACCCGCAAACAGTTTTGGCAAGATTGGGCAGATCGAGGAACTCAAACTATTTTAGTCGTTAGTCCTTGGTTACAAAATTATGAAAAAATACAACTAGAAAAAGAAGCCTTAGAAGCTAATATTGCGCTTCAGTTTATGCAGCCGATGTTTAAGGAAGAAAAATATCGACTGGCTAATATTATCTTGGGTTTATTACTTAAAGCAAAATGGCAACCAGTTGGCTTAGAACCTTTACAAGATGACTATGCAGCAGAAATAGTGATTGGTTTTGATGCGGGGACAAATGGAAATCTTTATTATGGTACGAGTGCTTTTGCTATTTTGGCTAACGGACAAAGTTTAGGTTGGGAACTTCCAGAAGCACAACCTGGAGAAAAAATAAGTTCAGCAGCAATTATACGCACTGTTACGAACATTATTACCAGATTTCAAAGCATAGAAAATAGACTTCCTCGCCGTATATTACTACTTCGAGATGGCATAGTACAATGCGAGGAATTTGACGATGTAGTAGCAGCTTTATTAGCTAATCAGATCGCTGTCGATCTTTTAGGTGTTAGAAAAAGTGGTGCGGGAAGAATGGCAATATTACCAGATAAATCTGAATTTTTAATCGATGCTTTGCCAGGAACAGCAACACTTTCAACTGATGATAAAACGTTTTGTATTGTAACCTCTGAAGCAAAAGCAGGAGGCAGCACACGCCCTTTAAAAGTAGTAAGAGATTTCGGCGATGCACCTTTAGAAACATTAGCCAAACAAATCGATCGCCTGAGTATGCTCAATCCAGCTAGTGCTTATGCTTATAGTCGCTTACCCTATGTCATTCATTTTGCTGACAAAATGGCAAAAAGTATTCAACGTATTGGTGAATTAGGTATTTTACATGGAATAGATCGGCAAAAAAATTTCTTTGTTTAAACTAATTTATTTATAAGCGACCAAAAGGAAACTCGCTGCTTGAATCAAACTTAAATTTGTATACTGAACAAGAAGACTAAGCACATATAACTTTGGAGATTGTCAATGGCAGTTAAATTTAAGCATATTATGCTTATGGTTAAAAATATTCCAGCTACAGTAAAATTCTATAGTGAAGGACTGGGACTTAAAGTAATTACGTCAAGCCCAGGATGGGCAGAGTTAGACGCAGATGGTACGACGATTGCCCTCCACGCTGCCTCAGAGAATGGCCAATCAGGAAGCTCTCCTATTTTGAGTTTCCATGTGGATGATGTTTATGCGACCATTGCTACTCTTGAAGAGGGAGGTGCAACTTTAGAAGGAAATGTTAGAGAGCCTTCTTTTGGTAAGGTAGCAGCAATGCGTACTCCAGATGGAAGTATTATTAGCTTGCTACAACCTAATGCGGTTTCAACTTCATCCCACTGATATTCAATCCAGGCAAATTCTCTCAAACCCCAGTCATCTTAACTCTAACTGGGGCGGATTATTTATCTAGCAGTGGAGCAAATTTATGCTGTTTAATTTTACCTAATAAAGCGATCGCTTTTTTAATTGATGATATGTTTAAGACTTTTAACCATGAATTTATTAGAAATTAATGTTAATGAAAGTATTAAAATAGATAATTAGAAGTATTGTTAACAGCTCTACTTTCAACCAGATATTATTTGACTCACGACGTGAGTAACGAAATCGACAAAATTCTTTTCCAATGTAATCTCCATAGTTTTCCACCATCGCTTGTTAAGATCTAGAGTTCGGACTTGTTCTGCTACTATCGAACCAGTTACTTTTAATCCAGGTGGAAGTTGAATCAAAGTTTTAATCTCAGGTTTGATTGTATTAGTTATCGGCGAAACAATAACTATTCCATTTCGACGTTGATTGAATTTATTATTACTTAGAACCAAACAAGGTCTAGCTTCTCCCTGTTGCTCTCTTCCTTGTGTTGGGTTTAGGTTAATCTTGAGAATCTCTCCCCTTTGAATATTTTTCAAAGTTGTTCTTCTCCGACTGACTCGGTATCGACAAACTCAGTAATGTCTTCTGGGTAACTAAAATTTTGGGGAATACTATCTAATATTTCATCTAAACTAGGTAAAGAAACCACTTTTTCAACAATTAAACGATCGCCATCTATATTCAAACTGACTGAGGAATTTTCTTTCATATTAAGAATTTCTGCAACTTGAGCAGGTATCCTCAAGCCAATGCTGTTACCCCATTTTCTGAGATCGACTACAATTTTCATCGCACATTTTTAAACAATTGCTTTAATTATACAATGTATAATTAGGTGAAGAGGATAACCTCTGAGTTTAAAGCTGATCTCCTGTCAATCAAGTAAGTGCATTGTTCAGCGATCGCTTTTTGTCTATCTATTGAAGAAAGTAATTGTGCGCATAAGTCTAGTCAAGCTTCAAAATAATTAAATAAGAGGTGTAAATTGAAAAAAGTTGAAGCGATTATTCATTCTTATAAACTTGATGATGTTAAAAATAGCCTAATTTCAGCAGGAGTGATCGGCATGTCAATCTCCGAAGTTAAAGCTTTTGGACATAAGAAAGGGATGACAACTCGTTATCGAGGTACGGAACATAAAGTTGATTTGACGACCAAGATCAAATTAGTAGTCATTATTGAAGATGAAATAGTAGATCTAGTAGTGCAGCAAATATCTCTAGCTGCTCGCACTGGAGAAATTGGTGATGGTAAGATTTTTGTCTCAGATGTTAATGAAACAATTAGAATTAGAACCAAAGAAACAGGGGTGAGCGCAATTTAATCTAGGAACAATCATAATTTAAATATTTAATAAAATAGTCTTAATTAATAACTCATAAGCTAGCACCTGTATCCCTGGAGTTAGCTATGTTTTTTGCCAAAACTATTGTCATTGCTTGGTTATTATTACTCGTTGGTGATTTTTTATCTACTTTTGTTTATCATGTTCCAGAACACGTTTTTGGTAAATTTCATACCTTAGTTCATCATGGTAAGAACCGTAACTTTATTCATTATGCAGTTTTAAGTCGTAACCCTTTAGTAATTTTAGATGGCTTGTTAGGAGCTTTACCTTACTTTATTTTTACTCCTCTAACGTGGAATATTTCACCAGCAGGAACTATTTTGGCTTTAATTATGGGAGAGTTACACGTAATTTGGCGACATGTTTCTATTATTAACTGGCAGACTCCCAAAGCGATCGCCTTTTGTTGCCGAATACTATTTATCACCACACCAGAAAGACATCTGCAACATCATCAAAATGCTCAATTAGCCTATGGTGATATTTTTACTTTCTATCATGCTCCTGCGATCGCCTGGATGCAGTTTTTGTTAAATTTAAAGCAGAAATATCGCCAGCTCCCCAACAGTCAATCAGATTGACAGCGCCAAGACTAAAACCCCAAAAAGAAACTTAATATTCACGCAAATAACTACTAGACAAGTAGACTCTAAGCTTAACCCTCTCTTTATTAGATATTTACTTGAACTATCTAAACTAAACGCTAACATGGTTAACAAAGAAAGAATTACTGATTGAATTATGTTATTGAGTCAGACAACCAGCTCCAACTTGAAAGCAAGAGAAACAGAATTGCTCTTACAGCAATATCGTAGAGGAGATGAAATTTCTGTGTTAAATTCAGAAATATGGCAAGTCTACCGTGGCGTAGTGCAGTTGAGCAGGATTCAGCAAGACGGGCGGGAAGTAATCTCTGGCTGGGTTACGGCAAATGGAGTTTTTGGAAATATAGCCGATCACGCCTCAGTTTATCGGGCTGTTGCTCTGGGGGATGTTTATGCCAAACGCTACTTTGCCCATGATGTTGTCAGATATCCAATGCTAGCAAGGCAGTTACTCGCACAGTTTAGCGATCGCCTACTCCAATCTCAACAACTATTAACAATTATCGCCACCACTAAAGTTGAAGATCGCTTAAGAGATTTACTGTTACTGCTCAAACAAGAGATAGGACAATCGGTTGAAAACGGTATTCGTTTGCCAGTCAGGTTTACTCATCAGCATCTGGCAGAAGCTATTCACACTACTAGAGTAACGGTTACCAGAATACTAGGGGATTTTCAAGAGCAGAATTTGGTTTATTTTGATGGCGATCGCCATATGATCATTCAAGGTTGATTAAGAAGTAGGTAGTCCTATCACAACTCAAAACTGATCACTCTGATTTTACGACCTTCAATCACCAGCCTCAGATTTATTAAAGTCTTCAGGCTTTTTTTTGCTATGGTTTGTAGCAATAGCTAATTTTAATCGAGCGGGTAATTGATGAGCAATATCTTGATTAGTAACGATGACGGTATTTTTGCTTTAGGAGTCCGTACTTTAGCCAATACTCTTGCTCAAGCTGGTCATCAGGTAACGGTGGTATGTCCAGATCGTGAGCGTTCGGCGACAGGACATGGTTTAACGCTGCATCAGCCAATTAGAGCCCAAGAAGTTGATTCAGTGTTTGAAGAATCTGTAGTTGCCTGGTCATGTTCGGGGACTCCTGCCGACTGTGTAAAGTTTGCTCTCAGCGCAGTTTTGCCAACCCGTCCCGATTTTGTTTATTCGGGAATTAATCATGGCCCAAATCTAGGTACGGACGTTTTATATTCAGGTACGGTATCCGCAGCGATGGAAGGAGTTCTAGAAGGTATTCCTAGTGTGGCATTTAGTTTAGCCAGCTTTTCCGCTTTCGAGTTTCAGCCTGCTGCTGATTTTGCCTTAAAGTTATTACCTCAGTTGGCTAATAATTATCCTAAACCCCCCTTACTCAGCGTTAATATTCCGCCACTTGCAACTGCTGAAATAGCTGGGGTATTAGTTACCCGTCAAGGTTTGCGTCGCTATATCGAAAAGTTTGAGCGGCGCTTAGATCCCCGTGGCAAAAGTTATTATTGGTTGGAAGGAGAAATAGTTGAAGATATCGAACAGCCAGAAGATCTTAATCTCCCACCGCATATATTAACTGATGTGCAGGCAATTCGCGATCGCTATATTACGATTACTCCCTTGCAATATAATCTAACGGATGCAACTGTGCTGAAGCATCTTTATCAGCAAGAGTTTTTTAATCAATATTAATCAGGCATTTCCCAGGTTGATGAATAAAAGTAGGATATTAAAACGATAAAATGGCAAAGCCTTTTAAATGGACTTACAAAGGCATGGTTACCCTATTAACGAATAGAGATAGTCAGTTTTTTAGCTTCAAGAAAAATTAGTGAAGTATCCTTAGGAAATAGAGGGAGCTACTCAAAAGTTAGGAGACGCGATCAATCGACTAAAACAGAGTAACGTCATCTTCGGAAAATTAGCAGCAGGGATTGACTTTGTTGTTAGCATTCTAGAAACTGTGGCGGGAGTCGTCGTCGTTAGTATTGCTGGTACTATTAGCGAACTCGACAATTTGCTGGTTTAATTTTCTTTTGACATAGAGACAAGGAGCGAAAAATATGACTCACAATCTATATGCACTGCTAGTAGGGATCGATAACTATACTCCTCCTATACCTTCCTTACAAGGTTGTAAAAACGACATTAAAGCCATAGACACCTATCTGCAAACTCAAATTGGCGGAGAATGGACGCTAAAACCACCCAAAATACTTTTAGATCGACAAGCTACTCGTCAGGCAATTATTGATGGTTTTCAACAATACCTAACTCAAGCAGAGAGTGAAGATATCGCCCTATTCTATTATTCAGGACATGGAGGTCAAGAAAAAGCTCCTCAAGAATTCTGGAATCTAGAACCAGACCGCTTAGATGAAACCTTAGTTTGTTACGATAGCCGTACCCCAGGAAATCATGACTTAGCCGACAAAGAATTAAGATATTTACTGACTCAAATAGCAGAGAAAAATCCCCGTGTCATTGTAATTCTCGATTGCTGTCATTCTGGTTCGGGAACTCGCAATATACCCCAAGGAGTACGTCTTGCTCCTGAAGACACGAGAGATCGCGATCTGTCTAGCTTTGTCTTTGCTAGAGATGTAACTTTTAATAATCTTTTATTCGCTTCTGAATTTGAATTGCCCAAGGGAAAACATATTCTTTTAGCAGCTTGTCGTGACTTTCAATATGCGATGGAATATCACGGAGACGATGGTGAAACCAGAGGAGCTTTTTCTTATTTTCTGCTTAAAAGTTTAGCGCAAACTAATGGCGGTTTATCTTATCTAGATTTAGCCAGAAATATCGAAGCTTTGATTAAAGGAAATGTTCGAGATCAAGTACCTCAAGTTGAAGCAACTAACCCAGAAGATTTAAAAGAATTGTTTTTAGGAAATGCAATACCAGAACGTCCTTTTTACTTCACTTTAAACTACAATACACACTCTGACGATCGAGGTTGGGAAATTGATGGTGGAGTAATACAGGGCATTCCTCAATCTACTTCTTCCGATGAAACTACTTTACTTGCCATCTTCCCAGTGGGAAGCAATCCCGATGATTTACAACAAGTAAATCGAGCTATTGGGGAAGCTAAGGTTACTAAAGTTTTGACTCAAAAAAGCAAAGTAGAAATTACTCAGGGTTTAGAAAATCTGCAAGAAGATCGAAGTTATTGGGCAGTTATTACCAGTTTGCCTCTGAAACCTTTAAAAGTTTATATTGAGGGCAACAAAAATGACATGGCATTGGCACAAAAAGTTTTAGAAATAGCCAATTTAACTCAAAATTCTTTGTATGTAAAACCAGTAACCGAACTTGCAGATGCCGATCTTCATTTGTTAGTTCGAGATAGACAATATTGGATTACACAAGCCGAACGTCCTCTTGTCGCTCCCATTGATAATGCCACTGAAGCCATACAAGCGTTAGAAGCGATCGCTCGTTGGCGTAATATTCTCAACTTAAAAAGTCCTCAACGCAGTCAAATTAAATCTTCTGATGTGGAGATGGAAATTAATCTCATCGGTTATGAGGGAGAAGATGGAGAAATTAAAAGCGAACCAGAATCGGATCGATCGTTAACGACAGCTTCCGAATTGCGCCTAGAGTACAAGTATGAAGATGGAGAATGGAAAAAGCCAGTTATCCAAATTAAATTACTCAATCACAGCAACCAGAATTTATATGCCAATGTCATCGATTTAGCAGAAGATTATTCTGTTTCAGTTCCTTTCTTTGACGAAAGAAGTAGTGTGGTACTTCCAGTTCAAACAGTAGAGGAAGCAGGAATTGCCAATGGATTTGATGATATTGTCCTTTCAATTCCAGATGAGTTTTTAGCACAAGGGATTACTGAATATAAGGATGTTTTCAAACTAATTGTCAGTAAAACTGATTTTAATGCCAGTTTACTCGAACAAGATGGGCTAGAACCTCCAAACAGAGGAACGCGAGGCGCAGAACCAGAAAGTAGTCTCGATCGCTTGATGGATCGCATCTATAGCCGTAATGCAGGTCGTTCTGGCAGAAGATACGACGATTGGATTACTAAAGAAATAGCAGTGACTATTGTTAAGCCAAGAGATGCCGAACAGTTGCAAGGCGATCGCTCTGCTCGACTGTTAAATGGTTTGGTTGAAGTGCAACCCCACCCTAGTTTACAAGCAAAAGTAACTTTAACCACTGTTTCCCAAACAACGCGAGATATTGGCAATCTAATTACACCACCTGCACTATGGGATGAAGCAGGAGTGATCGAACCTTTTCAATTTACTTCCAGTCGCGGTAGCGATCCAGGCTTGAGTGCTATAGAACTATTTGAAGTTAACAATTTTCACTCAGTCACTAAAGATACACCTTTAACTTTACTGGTCGATCGACCCTTAGCAACAGATGAATATCTTTTACCTGTAAGTTATGACGGTGAGTTTTCCCTACCTCTCGGTCATGGAGTCAAACAAGACGATCGAATAGAAATTACTCTAGAACGCCTACCTCAACCAACTACAAGTGGTCGTAGCTTGGGCGGTTCGATCAAAATTTTCTTCAAAAAACTTCGTCATCAAAAGCTAGGTCATACTTACGAGTATCCCATCCTTGCAACAGCCGAAGTAGAGCAAATAGACAATAAGTTTCAAGTTATTTACGAAAAAGATTCAACAGCAGTCAAACAAAAAGTTGCTTCCGCTCAAAAAATTGTCCTCTATATTCACGGTATTATTGGCGACACCGAAAGTATGGTTAGCAGCGTTCGACAAGCAAAAGTAGAAGTAAACGGTCAATTACATCCGTTGCGGGAAGCTTATGACCTCGTGTTAACTTTCGATTACGAAAATTTGGACACAACCATTCAAGAAAATGCACGATTACTCAAACAACGGTTGGAATCTGTTGGTTTGGCAGCAAATCATGGTAAGCAGTTACATATTGTCGCTCACTCAATGGGAGGATTAGTTTCGCGCTGGTTTATCGAACGAGAAGGCGGAAATAAAATAGTTCAACATTTGGTGATGTTGGGAACTCCTAATGCTGGTTCTCCTTGGTCAACAGTTCAGGACATGGCTTTTGCCTTACTAGGAATGGGTTTAAATCAAATATCTGGGATGGTATTACCTGCGAAAATTGTCGCCGATTTAGCGGCTAAATCCTTACAATTCGTCGAAAAAATCGATAATGCTCTCGATCAAATGCAACCCAATTCGGAATTTTTAAAAGCGATCGCACTTAACCAAGATCCTCAAGTTCCTTACACTATTATCGCTGGCGATCGCTCTACTCGACTGCAACAACAATCAAACCGCTTACGGCGCTTAATGGCAAAACTATTTACGCCAACTATTAATCATGTGATTGATGGTTTGGTGTTTGGGAGTGAACCTAACGATATTGCGGTGAGTCTTGACAGTATCAAAAGTGTTAGTAGCGATCGATCGCCTCAAGCAAAAGTTCTACCAAATGTAGCTTGCGATCATCTAACCTACTTTACTACTGAAGCGGGTTTGAACGCATTAACGAACGCTCTTAAATAGGGAAAGGTTTAAAACCAATCGCGATCGGCGATCGCTGTGGTGGTTACTCTTAATTTAGCACTCAAGCGATCGCAACTATAGCAAACATTTAAGTATTTCATTTTACCGGGAGAAACCGATGTGTTTGAGATTAACCGAAGTTTAGCAATTATTATTGGCATCAATGAATATAATAAGCCCATTCCTCAACTCAAGAATGCTGCCTTTGATGCTGTTCAATTAGCTAATGTTCTCAAAAATCGTTACGGTTACGAAGTTTTACTTTTACTCAATCGAAGAGCAACTAAAGCAGAACTCGATCGACTTGTAGAGGCTCTTAAAAATAAGACTATTCAGTTTGATCGTCAGCCGATACACGTTAACCAGCGCGATCGCGTTTTATTCTATTTTGCCGGTCATGGATTTGCTGAAGAAGCACAAGACAGCGAAGCTGGTAAACCTGCTGGTTATTTTATGCCTCAAGATGCAGAAGGCAATGACAAAAACACTTGGTTATCGATGCATCAGCTATATGAAGCTTTGAGTGCCTTAGACTCTCATCATCTGTTAATGATTCTAGACTGTTGCTTTGCTGGTAGAATTTCCTGGGTAGGACAGGGTAGAAATGCGGTACGTTCCCGCAAACTGTATCGACAAAGTTACGAGCGCTTCATCAAACACAAAACCGAGCAAATAATTACTTCTGCTGCTCATGATGAAGAAGCACAGGATTTATCTCGTTTTGGACAAAGAGGAGATAAAAATGGCAATTCTCCTTTTGCTCACTTACTGCTAAAAGTACTACAAGGCGACTCCAACAAAGGTAAGGATAAATTCATCGATGCAATTATTGAAGACCGAGTAATTACCGTCCACGAACTTTTTACCTATTTACAAAATCAATTAGGAGAAGTCGCAACAGGACAAACCCCTGGTCTGTCTCAGCCTCGAAAATACGATCGCGACACAGGGGAATACGTTTACCTAAAAGGAGAATATGTTTTTCTTCTGCCTCAATTTAATCCTAAAAGTTTAGAAAAACTCAAATTAGATAAGGATAGCAATCCCTACAAAGGTTTAGCGTCGTTTGAAAAAGGCGATCAAAAGCTATTTTTTGGCAGACATACCCTAAGTCAAGAGCTAGCGAAAAAAGTAATCGAAAAACCACTTACTATCGTTTTAGGTGCTTCGGGTTCGGGTAAATCTAGCTTAGTTAAAGCAGGTTTGATTCCTATCCTAGAATCGGCATCCGATCAACAGTGGCACATTCTCAACCCCATGCGACCTGGCGAATATCCCTTCAAAGAACTAAACAAGATACTGACACGACCGGGATCTGGTTCTTCAATTATCCATCAGACTACCGAAGAACAATCCAAGATTCTTTTGGGAAAAATTAGCCATTTAATAAATCGCAATTCTGAATTTAAATTATTGTTAATAATTGACCAGACTGAAGAATTGGTTACTCTCTCTCGAAATCAGGAAGCACGGGAAAACTTTCTCAATTTATTAGCTAAGTTATTAAGAGAACATCCACAACGCTTACACATAGTACTGACCTTACGCTCTGATTTTGAACCTCAACTTAGAGATGCGATCGAAGACACTTATTGGCGAGAAGCTTGGCAAAAGTGGCGGTTTATCGTAACTCCGATGAATAGAGAAGAGTTACAAAAAGCGATCGAAGAACCTGCTGCACAACGAACATTATTTTTTGAATCTCCTAAGTTAGTCAACGATTTGATTAATGAAGCGATCGATACACCTGGTGCTTTACCGCTACTTTCTTTTACCTTAAGTAAGCTTTATTTAAAATATCTTAAAGCAGAAGAAAATCACGAAAGAGACGATCGCACAATTACTGAAGCGGACTATCAAGAATTAGGTGGCGTGGCGCGTTCTTTAACTCAAACTGCCGATCGAACCTATAAAAAATTAGTAAAAAAAGAAAAAATCGATTCATCAATTATTCGCAATGTGATGCTACGAATGGTATCTCTTAATAGCGGGGAACTAGCACGCCGAAGAGTACTAAGATCTGAATTAGTCTATCCACAGTCAATTAATGAACAAGTAGACAAATTAATTGATCGCTTTACTGAAGCACGTCTGCTCGTTAAAGGACAAGATCTAGAAGCTCAAGAATATGTAGAACCAGTCCATGATGTTCTAATAACAGGATGGACGCAAATTAAGTATTGGCTTGAGGAAAAAGATGAGAAAGAAAGCTTACTTCTACAACGGCGACTAACTTCGGCGGCTGAGGAGTGGAATAGTGTCAAAAGTAAGGAACAGCCTTCAGGTTTTCAAGCTAAAGCTGAACCTGTCATTGATTGCTTGGATTGCCGACTTTGTACAATTGAAAACATATTCAACAAAATTTTTGTTCAGATTGCTCGACTGTGGCGGCGAGATCGCGCTCGACAAGAGCGAGTAAGGGAGAACCCCGTACAGTTTCTGTGGAATGCGAATCCTTATATTAATGTATTGTCTCAAGAACTCAATTCCGATGACAACTGGTTAAACCAAGTCGAAGCTGAGTTTGTTCAGAAAAGTGTTCTGCAAAAACGTCGCAATATTAGTTGGCGTTGGCGCATTGCTAGCATAGTTACCTTGGGATTGAGTGTATTGACGATCGCAGCTTTGTGGGGGCAGAGAAACGCACAAATAAATCAAATCAGTGCTTCTAGACAATCTTCAGAAGCAAACTTACGCTCAAATCAAGAATTCGATGCGTTGATCGAGAGCTTACGAGCAGGAAAATCCCTTAAGCAACCACTGTTGCAGTTATTCAAACCCAACAATCAGATACAAAATCAATTGAAAGAAACCCTACAGAAAGCGGTTTATCAAGTAAAAGAACGCAACCGTCTGAAAGGAGGAGACCGTGCCAGCGGCGTTATGGTCAGTTTTAGTCCAAAAGATAGTCAACTACTGGCTACCGCAGGAGATGATGGTACTGTTCGCTTGTGGAACTTGCAAGGTAAGCAGTTACAAGAATGGAGTACTAACATACGTCCAGCCTTGAGTTTTAGCTCAGATGGTCAGCAACTCGCTACCGCAGAAACTAACGGTACCGTTCGCTTGTGGGACTTGCAGGGTAACAAGTTGCAAGAATGGAACGCTAAGCAAGAATGGAACGCCAGAGATTGGCTTGCTCCTGTCAGTTTTAGCCCGAATGGTCAGCAACTCGCTACCACAGGTTCTACTGGTATTGTTCGCTTGTGGAACTTGCAGGGTAACAAGTTGCAAGAATGGAACGCTAAGCAAGAATGGAAGGCTGATCGAGGTTGGATATGGAACACCAGTTTTAGACCGCCGGATGGTCGGCAACTCGCTACCGTAGGATTGGATGGCAATCTTCGCTTATGGAACTTACAGAGTAAGCAGTTAACAGGAAGAATGTGGAAAATCTCTCAAGGCTATCTCAGGAACGTCAGTTTTAGCCCAAATGGTCAACTATTAGCTATCACAGGAGATAACGATATAGCCCGCTTGCTCAACTTGCAGGAGAACAAGTTTTATGAATTGAAAAGGGATCACCGGATCGGGAACGTCAGTTTTAGCCCAGATGGTCAGCGACTTGCTACCGTAGGTGAGAACGGCACGGTGGGTTTGCGGAACTTGCAGGGTCAGTTATTAGAACAGTGGAAAGGAAGTCAAAGTCCACTTGGAAGTGTTAGTTTTAGCCTGGACGGTCAACTACTAGCTACTGCCGGAAGTAGCGATACGGTCAGTTTATGGGACTTGCAGGGTCAGCCGTTGACAGAATTGAAAGAGGATTACCCGATCAAAAGCGTTAGTTTTAGCCCAGATGGTCAGCGATTAAATACTATTGGATGGGATGGCACAGTCGGTTTACGGAACTTGCAGGGTAAGCAGTTGGCAAAATTGAAAAGCAACCACAAGATCATCAGCGTCAGTTTTAGTCCAGATGGTCAGCGATTTGCTAGCGTAGGAGAAGACGGTACAGCCCATTTGTGGGACTTACAGGTTAAACAGTTGGCAAAGTTTAAAAGCAATGACCGCAAGATCATCAGTGTCAGGTTTATTCCGAATGGTCAGCAATTGGCTACTATAGAAGAAGATGGCTCTGTCCGCTTATGGAATTCGATGACGGGTCAGTCGCTGGTAAAATTTCCTCGAAAGCTTGCTACTGATAGGTCGAGTCCGGATGATTACATTACTAATGACAGTTTTAGTCCAGATGGTCAGCGATTAGCCACTATAAAAGATTACGACTATGTTCACTTGTGGGACTGGCAAGGTCAGCATGTGGCAGAGACACCTATAGGGCATCGAGGTGGAATTAGTAGCTTCGGGTTTAGCCCAGACACTAAGCTACTTGCTACCGCAGGAAACGATGGCTTTGTTCGCGTTTGGAAATTGAAGGGTCAGAAATTGGAGCCTCTTTCAGAATGGCAGACAACACAAGGATCAATCCTGAACCTCCAATTTAGCCTGGATGGTCAGCAATTCGCTACCGCAGGATATGATGGCACTGTCCGCTTGTGGGACTTACAAGGTCAGCCATTAGCAACATGGAAAGTGGATCAAGGTCAAGTCTTAAGTATCGCTTTTAGCCCAGATAATCGGCTATTGGCTACTGTCGGATCAGATGGAAAAGTTAAGTTGTTGCCGATCGAATCATTCGATGAACTGATGAAGCGGGGCTGTGATTGGGCGCGTGATTATCTCCAGAATAACCCCGATGTGAGTAAGAGCGATCCCCATCTCTGCGACAGTTGAGCTTTTGCAGCAGTAGCCCCGCGCTCTACCCGCTAAACGATAACCAAAATATTTACTTGTCCTCATCTCAGCAATCTTGTCTGCCAATAACTATAAATGCCGATTAGTTTGCCTAAACCTTGCTCTGGGTTCAAGATCGATAGCCTGATCGTGTTCAGACACATCCGCAGATTAGTTAAAACAAAAGTAGCTAAACTACCATGTTTTTCAACATGAATTAGATAGCTTTTAGTTATGTGCTGATATTTAGCAAATAAATTGCGATCGCTAATGGCAGAAGTGTCATGAAAAACTTTGAGTAAGGGGGTTACGGCAATTTTATATCCTTGTTGACCATAGCGGAGGCAAAAATCCAAGTCTTCGTAATACAAAAAATAGCGAGGATCGAAGCTGGGACATTGAGCAAAGTTAGTCAGATTGAGCAGTAAACTACAGCCACTTACCCAGTCGGTCTTAAAATAGTCTGATTTTAAGTCTTGAGGTAATGAATCTAGGGTTGCTAAAGCAGCAGTACCAGGGGTAAATGTTCCCCCCGCTGAGGTAATTTCACCTGCGCGATTGTAGACGATTGTACCAAGAATAGATATTTGAGGATGTTGAGTGAAAAAAGCGATCGCCTGAGTAGCTGGAGATTTAGCTGTATCTGAATCAATTAAGGCTGAATTGAAGTAGGCATCAGGATTGATTAACCAGACAATTGCTCGGTTATTTTGCGTATAAATCCAATTTAAACCCAGATTACAAGCTTTGCCAAAGCCAAGATTATCTTGAGCTGCGATTATTTTTATCGCCTCACTTTTTAGCTTAAAAACTTCTCGATCATCGGGGGAATTGTTAATAATAATTATTTTATATTCCCCAGGAGAATAAACGTCTAATGAAGTCAGTAAACGGCGAATCAACTCGCTAGAGTTATAATTAACTACTAGAAAATAAAGCATAGGCATTTTTGCGTTTTTATAGCTATTTAAGATAGAACAGGCCGTAATTATCGAGACGATTAATAAACTTTTAAGTTACTCTCTTTCTTTTGATAGATGATTAGGATCTGTATTTAGATAGAAGAAGTCTGTGTGGGAAATAGATATATTGTTAATAACAAATTACATACATAAATTATTTAGAAATTTAGGAGCAAGGCATGAATATTTTAGCTTGGGTAGTATTAGGACTAATTGCAGGCGCTTTAGCAAAATTAATTTATCCTGGTAATCAAGGTGGCGGTATTATAGCAACTATCGGTTTGGGTATTTTGGGTGCTTTGGTCGGAGGATATGTTGGTCAGGCCTTGCTGGGAGTCGGTACAACTGCATTTAGTATCCCTGGTATTATTACTGCTGTAGTAGGTGCAATGTTGTTAATCTTTATTTGGGGTTTGTTAACTCGTCGTGCCGTATAGTTAAACAATTATTCGTTAACAATCCAACCAGTGCCTAGTGTGGCAAATATTCTTCACAAATAAATACGCAACGTAGAGATGTTATTAGTAATATCTCTATTTTTTTTTGCCGTTATTTTTCGATTATGTAGAATAATGGGCAAATGTGCTTATATTTAAAATTTTCATTCAAGTTTTGCCTTGTTATGGTGGTATTGCCTTTGATCTTGTCAAATGCTAATGCTCTTGCTCAATCAAAATCAAATCTGGGGAATCAACAATTAGCTGAAGTTAAGACAGATAGTTCTAGTAAGCGACCAAGACGAAATTTTAAAACTCCTATATTTTCTGGACAAAAAGTTAAGGATCGAGCGGTTGTTCCTGTGGGTAATCAAGAAAAGATTACTGATATTGTGGTGTATTTTGTCGATGAAACAGGTAAATTAATTTCAGGCAAAACTAAGCCAAAAATTATTACTCAAGAATTTGAGTTGCAGCCAGGAGATATTTATCGTGCAGACTTGGCTAAAGAAGGTTTAGAAGGGGTTTTAGACTTAACTATTGTCGATCGCGCCAGCCTTAGCCTAGAAAAAGTAGTTAATAAACGAGCAGTTATGGCGATCGCGGTTCAGGAAAATAGTAATCTGTCGATTGGTTTTGATCTCACTCTACCCGCACCAACAGCGTTGCAGGGTTCGGTTCGTCCAACTACAGTTCAGGCACTTTCTGATAGTAGCAGTGGTTTTTCGACTGGAGTTCAAGTCGGGTTGCTTAATCTTGGGGGAAGTAATCAGGGTGTTAGTTTAGGGTTGGAAGGTGGTACAGAGGCATTTGGCTTTAATTTAGGCTACCGAAAATTTCTCAGACACGATCGCGGTTTTGGTCTGAACTTATATAATCGTCGGGGAATCGAGGCGGAATACGATGAAGGAAACCCTAATATTAATCTAGATAATGGCAGAGATCCTGTGGTGCATCGTCTCGGTGGTGGAGTAGAGTACTTTTTGCCTCTTAGCCAGGATTGGCAAAGTGCAATGGGAGTATCTTATCAACGAGTATCTGTGAGAGATGGAGCATTTTCGGCTGAGATTGAATCACGGGATGCCTTGGGTAATCGCTTAAGCGTGAGTGATAACGGACAAGACGATTTACTAACCCTTAACTTTGCCACTGTTTTAAATCGAGAAGATAACCCCCGCAATCCAACTCGTGGTTATAAGTTCCAGTTTGGTAGCGATCAATATTTGCCGATTGGAGATGCCAATGTTCTGGCTAATCGTTTGGCTGCCAACTATACTCATTATCTGCCTCTACCTTTATTTGGCTTTACTAAAGGGGCAAAAACTTTAGTCCTCAATCTTCAAGGAGGCACTATTTTGGGAGATGCCCTACCCTACGAATCTTTTATTTTAGGTGGTTCTAGTTTAGTGCGGGGTTACGGCGCTAGCGAGATTAGTACGTCTCGTAGTTTTGTTCAAGGGACGATCGAATACCGTTACCCGATTTTGAGCGTTAATGCTTTTAAAAACCAGATCGATGTTGGGGGAACGTTTTTTGTGGATTATACTACCGACTTAGGTTCAGCAGATGCAGTAATTGGCCAACCTGCTATTGTGCGCGATCGCCCTGGAGATGGTTTCGGTTATGGCTTAGGATTACGTGCCTTGACTCCAATTGGCGCAGTACGGACAGAATTTGCCCTCAACGATGAAGGAGAGACTAAATTTATCTTTGATATTGGCGATCGCTTTTAATATAGCCGTACAAAATTAGATTAGGACATTAATAGTAATTGGCTCGTAAGTAGGAAGTAGGAAGTAGGAAATAGAAAATAGGAAATAGGAAATAGGAAGTAAGTATTTAAACAAAATCAATTGCACATTCTATTTTGCCTTTTCCCCTTTCCCTTTTACCTTTTACCTATTTCAACAGCCGTTGGATAAGTATCATCTATTTTTAACTACTAGAGTGAGCAATCAACGGCACTAACTCTTTATGGCGTTGATTCTGACTGAGGTTGACCAAAGTCAACCTGACTATTATCTTGGTTTAATTTTGTCTCAGTTGTTTTAGAAATATCATCTACCACGTCATCAGGATTTGTCTCAGTTGTTTTAGAAGCATCATCTACCACATCACCAGGATTTTCTGTCTCGGTAGTAATAGGAATATTAATTGAATTTTCAATCGGTTGAGATTCAGATGTAACGGGTTCTGGATTAGTAGGTTGTACTTGAGGAACAGGAACTACTTCTTGAGTTTTTTCTATTGTTCTTTCAATAATAGTAGTCTGCTTCTCAGGTTCCACAGTTTCATTGGAAGTTGAATCATCAAGAACTGTTGTCGGCTCTTCATTTAAAAAAAATAAGCCCGTAATACCTAGAACAGTTAAAATAGCTAAAATTAAACCGATAAATAATCCTATTGAAGTACCTTCTTCTTTAGCAATGATATTTTCAGTTTGTAGATTATTTTCTGTTGCTCTACCTTGATAATATCCATCTCGATAGCTTTTTTCAGATTTAGTGATGGGTCTTGCATTAATACTATCTTCAAATTCGCTTTGATTACGCTCATTTGGAATTGTCATATTTTTTTTGATATCTTTAAATTAATTGAATAAATAAATCTAAATAAAACTAAAACAACGTTTATTTTTTATTCAGTAAATCAAAAATAACATAGCAATAAAAATATTATCTTCTTACTTTAGACTGATAAAAATTTAAAGATTTAGTAAATTTAATTATTTAAATTATCTAGTTAATATAAAGCTAGTTTGATTATTTTTGGAGCTATTTTAAACAAAAAATATATGATTAAATATAATTATTAAGTGGAAGGCTTCCCACATAAAAGCCACCGCCTAAAAGCCGACCTACAAAAAACGCGCCGTACAAAGAGTGACAAAGCGGTCTTAGGGGTTTCCACCCAACTAAGCGGTGCGACACGAAGTTAGTCCTTTAGGGCAAGCCCCATAAGCTATTGTCGCAAGAAGAGTGAATGCTGAACTCGAAGGGCTGATAGCTACCTCTATCGATTAATGTTATTAACCCAAACTGAGATTAATTAGATACTTGTAAACTAGAACCTCGCTCATCTTTATAAACTTCAATCCTGGTTTGAAATGCTTCTTTAAATTGAGGCATATGAGTAACGGTGAGGATACAGGCAAAATCAGCGGCGATCGCATTAATTGCTCCTACCAATCGATTACACCCTTCAGCATCCTGAGTACCAAAGCCTTCATCGACAATTAGCATTTGCAGAGATGTTCCCGATCTGTGGGCTAATAGTTTGGCTAAGGCTAACCGTACCGAGAAGTTAATCCGAAATGCCTCGCCACCAGAATAGGTTTCATAAGGGCGAGTACCACCAGCATCAGCGATGACAATATCTAGGGTATCAATTAGCTTGGTTTTTTTCTGAGATGTTCCTTTTGAGGCTTTTTGGGTGAGAAACTGCACATGAAATTGATTTCCCGTTAATCTAGCCAGGATTTGATTGGTTTCGGCTTCCAACTGGGGCAAAATATTTTCAATCGTTAGTGCCTGAATCCCATTTTTACCGAAGGCTTGAGTTAACGCTTGATAGATGCGATATTGTTTTTCATAGTCTTGGAGTTGTTTGCCTGTATCTTGATACTGAACTTGAAGCTGCTCGATTTGAGTTAAAGACTGTTGTAGCCTGCCACTACGAGAAATTAGTTCGTCTAACTGCTGACGACGCTGCTGAATTTGCTGTTCTAGAGTGTTAATTTCCTGACGATGATCGACAATGGTTTCTTGCTGTGCCAAATGTTCTTGTAGTTGTTCGTAGCTTACTTGTTTACTTGCCAGTCTCGCCTGTAATAGTTGCTCTAATTCTGTTAATTTTGCTTGAATCTGGGGATATTCTTGCTGGGCTTTGTGTAATTCTTGATATTTTAGCTGCCAAGATTGCGCTTGTCTGAGGGAATCTAACAGGTTTTGATGAGTTGTGCGATCGTAGCCTAAATCAGTGATTTGACGATCAAGAGTATTAATTTGCTGTTGAATTGGGGAGTTGATATGGAGCTTTTCTAACTTAGTCTGGAGATCGCTGATTTCCCTTAGAAGTTGGGGTTTTTGCTCGTCTAATTTTGCTTGACGCTTTTTAGCATCTTCCATCTTTGCCTGCTTAATTTCTGCCCAACGCAAGCTATTCACCTCCCCCCTAACTAAAGCATGGGTTTGCTCGTCATAATTAAGGGTGGCTAATTCCTCTGTTAAGCGCTTAATTTCTGCTTGTAACTCTTCAGCATAGTGACCACTTTGTAGCGATCGCTCTAAATTATCTCTTTCTTCTTGAGTCACCCTGAGCTGATCGTAGATGGCTTCTGTAGCTTCTAGTTGGGCTTCTAACTGTCCATACTGTTGCTGTAGCGTATCGTAGCTCGAAATTTCTTGGGATATTTCTTTATGTTCTTGAAGCAGTAACTGTATTTCGCGATCGCAGGTAGATAATTGTTCGCGGATCACCCAAATCTGTTCATGGATGTCTTGCTGTTGTTTTTGCGTCTTATCAACTACCTGATGACGATGATGTTCATCTAATTCACGCTCGCAGAGAGGACAATTCGCCCCTGGGCTATCGAGCATGTGGAGCTTTTGCTGGATTTCATGAATCTGTCGTTCATAGATGCGTTGGTTTTCCTGTAATTTAGACTGAAATGTCCTTCTTTCCGTACCTTTTTCCTTAACGCGATCGCGATAAATCCGCTTTTTTTCGAGTTCGCTAATTTGGGCATCGACGGTTAATAATTGATGACGCTGTTGGGGAACTTTTTCAATATCTGAGGCTAGCTTTTGCACGGCGCTATATAGCTGTTCTAGTTTTGCTGCCAGCTTGGCTTCTTCGCGATTAATCTCGCGTTCTAAATTGTTTTTTTGCTGAATTAAAGGAGAAATATACTGCTGTAGTCGATCTAACTCCGTAAGCTGCTGACGGGCTTTAGTTAGCTTCTCCAGAGCAGATTCGATATCTGCAGATTTGGCTAAAACTTTAGTAATCTCTTGTTCTTGCTGCTCAATACTTTCAATGCGGGTTTGAGTCTGATTGATCTCAAGATTGAGCTGATTTTTCTGCTTTTCTAGCTGTTTTTCGAGCTGCTGTCTCTGTTGTTGCGCTTCTTGATGAAGGTTAAATTTGGCGGATAAATCTTGTTCTGCGGTTTGCCAAGCTAATAGTCGATTATATCCTCGGGTAATTTCGCCTGATTGAGCAATCAAACTATCTAGAGATGCCAGTTGTCTTTTAATCCCTTGAATATCTTTCGTTGCGCGAGCGCAATCTTGAGCTAAATTTTGCTGCTGACTCTGCTGAATGCTCAACTGCTTTGCCCAAGTCTGTCGCTGATATTCTACTCCCTGTAGCTGCTGTAACCAAAGGCGATCGCGATCTTGCTCCTGCTGTAATTTGTCTAACTCTTGCTTTACCTGCTGTAATTCCTTGGCAATCTCTTCTCTTTTAGCCAGTTCGATTTCTAACGGTGCTAAATTCTGCTTTAGCTGTTCCAGCTTGCCCTTATATTCCTTCGCCGTATCCTTCGCCTTCCCCGATAACTGCTCATAGCGATCTAATTTCAATAAATCCGCCAGAATTTGCTTCCTTTCATTAGGGCGACGTAACATAAACTCATCCGCCCTTCCTTGACGCAAATAAGCTGAATTAGTAAAAGTATCGTAGTCCAACCTCAAACAAGCAATAATTTCGTCCTGAGTTGCCCTTAATCCCTTAGCTGTAATCGATCTAAAGTTTCCCGCCTGTGTCTCTATCTGAAATTCCAGCGAACTACTTTTTCCCCTAGTGCGAGATCTGATAATCCGATAAATTTGATTATTGTAGCTAAAGTCAAAATCAACTCGAACATTTTGACCACCACCGTTAATCACATCATCTTCCGTTGCTGCACGGCTTTTACCCCATACTACCCAGGTAATCGCTTCTAATAAAGATGACTTACCTGCACCATTCGCACCGCAGATACAAGCAGTATGCAACCCTTTAAAGTTTAAAGTTGCATCACGATAACTTAGAAAGTTTTTTAAAGTTAACTGCAACGGAATCATATTTTATAACAACTTCCTTGATTTAAATAATGCTTATTAGTATCTTTGCATTAATTTTCAATCTAAGTTTGGATTTTGCAGGATTTCAGGATTTTTTCGCTATTTTTAACAAAAATTTACAAAGTTCGACAATTATAGGTATGATCGAACAAAATTCAGGATCGATACTCAGTGCTATCAGAAATTAATCAAGCCAACGCGTTAGTAGTTGGTGCAAGTCAAGGAATTGGGTTGGGGTTTGTGCGATCGCTTTTACAACAAGGTAATATAGAGCAGATTTTTGCTACCTATCGCAATCGGGATACGGCAAAGGAATTACTAGATTTAGCCAGTCAGTATGGCGATTGCGAAGCTAGCCGAAGGCATCGCCTAAAATGCCTTCAGGTTGATATCACCGTAGAAGCGAACATAGAAGCAGCCGTTAAGCAAATCCAGGCATCAGTAAAGCAATTACACTTAGCCATCTATTGCGTAGGCGTACTTCACGACCAAAATTTGACTCCTGAAAAAAGTCTTAAACAAATTAAAGCCGAAAATTTAATCTATTCTTTTCAGGTTAATAGTATTGGTGCAGTATTACTCGCCAAACACTTAATGCCTCTATTTAACAAAACTGAACGCAGCATCTTTGCCAGTATTTCCGCCAAAGTGGGTAGTATCAGCGATAACCGTTTAGGAGGCTGGTATGGCTATCGCGCTTCTAAAGCAGCTTTAAATATGTTTTTGAAAACTACGGCGATCGAATACAGTCGTCGATGTCCCAAAACTATTGTGGTTGCACTACACCCAGGTACTACTGATACTCAGCTTTCTCAACCCTTCCAAAAAAACGTGCCGACAGATAAACTATTTCCTGTCGAACATACGGTAGATCTTTTATCTCAAGTCATCTCAAACTTATCACTTCAAGACAGTGGTGAATTCTTCTCTTGGGATGGTACTAAATTGCCTTGGTAGGTAATCAGATTAAATCCTGTTGGTATACAACCTTTAAAAGTTGAGCAGAGGTAATGAGTAATGGGTAATGGGTAATGGGTAATGGGTAATGGGTAATGGGTAATGGGTAATGGAGTTTCAGCGGAATTAAACTGCTTACTACAAAGTTATTTTTGAGAATCGGATTTAGTATCATCTAGTTTACTGATACTAATTCTCTATAACAATGCACTAAATTAAATTTAACTCCTTTGCCCCAACAGCGCGATTATTCAAGGCGAAATGAATTCGCCGAATCTCACGCTCAAACTAAGCGGGATAAACGTCTTTGCGTCTTTGCGTCTTGGCGCGAGATTTAAACTTAGAATATTAAGTGCAGCCTCAAGGAGAAATGGTATGAGATCGATTTTAAATCAAACTTGCCAAGATGTTGATTGCTAAAGCTAGGATGACTGTATTAAAGAAAAAGGTCAAAACTTCATGGATTAAAACTAGCCGTCTTAACAAGCGTGAGTTTATGGGGACATCGGAAACTTGGCAAGTCATACCAATTCCTAATGAGAAGTAAAGAAAATCCCAATAATCAGGCTGTTTTTCGGTGGGAAAATCTAAAGCATCTGGCAGACGAGAGGGAGTGCTTTTTGGTTGATAATACAAGTGTGCATAGTGCAAAGCAAACATAGTATGAATCAATAGCCAAGAAGCAACAATCGTCACCAAGGTTAAGATTATATGTAATCTGAGGATCGGCGCAGAAATAGCTTTATTTCCTGAAAGCATAAAGCCAATAGCCAGAAGACTAGCGCAAGCTGCTGCAACCACCACAATTAAAATTGTCCAACGGCTCTCATCTTGACGCTGAGAATAACGCTGCATTTTTTTAGTTGTAGCTTTAATCATCATTAGCCAAACCAAGGTTAAAAAAATAATCACCCCTACGTCCCAAGCAACAATAATCCGAGTCGCTAGATGCATCCATTGAGGAAGTAGCAAATAAATTAATACTGCAACTAAAATAGCAATGACAAGACGTGGTTTGGCGTCTAAATGTTTTAGCAATTGTAGATCGACATGATAAATAGCAAACTATATTAAATAATAAGCGATTGAAAAAAAATCACCGCTCATCTAAGCAGATTAAGTTAAAGCGATCGCTTTGCCCATCGATCTGGTTAAATCTTGATTAATCCAGACTCTTAAAGATAAATTCCTATTATTCTGATAAGTTCATATAATAGGACTTAATGTAACTTAACCTGTTGATCAGCAGTCGCTAGCAATGAACAGCATCTTTTTAGACCGTCTTAATAGCCCTAACCGTCCTGTATTAGTTTTAGATGGTGCGATGGGAACAAACCTTCAAGTTCAAAATCTCACCGCCGAGGATTTTGGTGGAGAGAAATACGAAGGATGTAACGAATATTTAGTCCATACCAAACCTGAAGCAGTCGCCACAGTTCACCGTGGCTTCCTAGAAGCTGGTGCAGATATTATTGAAACTGATACTTTTGGTGGGACATCGATTGTCTTAGCTGAATATGATTTGGGCGACCAAGCCTACTATCTGAATAAAACTGCTGCGGAATTAGCCAAAAAGTTAGCAATCGAGTATTCTACTCCTGAAAAACCCCGATTTGTCGCGGGTTCGATGGGCCCTGGAACTAAATTACCGACCTTGGGACATATTGACTATGATACATTGCTGGTTAATTACAAAGAACAGGCAGAAGGATTATATGACGGTGGAGTAGATTTATTTTTAGTTGAAACCTGTATGGATGTGTTGCAGATTAAAGCAGCACTCAACGGGATTGAAGAAGTATTTAAGGAAAAAGGCGATCGCCGTCCATTGATGGTGTCCGTGACCATGGAACAAATGGGGACAATGCTTTCTGGTTCAACCATGGAATCAGCTTTGGCAATTTTAGAACCATTTCCTATTGATATTTTAGGTCTGAACTGCGCTACAGGGCCAGACCTAATGAAAGAGCATATTAAACATTTGTCGGAACATTCTCCCTTTGTAGTGTCCTGTGTGCCTAATGCTGGTTTACCAGAGAATATTGGCGGACAAGCTCACTATAAATTAACGCCGTTGGAACTGCGTATGGCGTTGATGCACTTCGTGGAAGATTTGGGAGTCCAAATTATTGGCGGCTGTTGTGGCACTCGTTACGACCACATTAAGTCTCTGGCGGAGATGTCAGGGGATTTAACCCCCAAAGAACGGCATCCCCATTACGAACCTTCTGCTGCCTCGATCTATAGCACTCAACCCTATATTCAAGATAATTCCTTCTTGATCGTGGGGGAAAGATTAAATGCCAGTGGTTCTAAAAAATGTCGAGAATTACTCAACGAGGAAGATTGGGATAGTTTAGTCGCTTTAGCTAAGTCTCAGGTCAAAGAAGGCGCTCATATTCTTGATGTCAACGTAGACTATGTGGGACGAGATGGCGAAAAAGACATGAAGGAACTAGCTTCTCGTCTGGTTAATAACGTCACCCTACCTCTGATGCTAGACTCCACAGAATGGACGAAAATGGAAGCAGGGTTAAAGGTTGCTGGTGGTAAATGCATCCTCAACTCCACTAATTATGAAGATGGAGAAGAAAGATTTTATCAAGTATTAGAGCTAGCTAAAAGATATGGCGCTGGCATCGTTATTGGTACTATTGACGAAGATGGGATGGGACGCACTGCGGAGCAAAAATTTGCGATCGCCAAACGTGCTTATAATGCAGCAGTAGAATATGGTATCCGCCCCGAAGAAATATTTTTCGACCCTCTGGCTTTACCGGTATCCACTGGGATTGAAGAAGATCGCGAAAACGGCAAAGCAACGGTAGAAGCTACTAAAAGAATTAGGGCAGAGTTACCAGGCTGTCACGTATTGTTAGGGGTTTCTAATGTTTCCTTTGGTCTAAATCTAGCATCCAGGCAAGTATTAAATTCAGTCTTCCTGCACGAATGTATGCAGGTGGGATTGGATTCGGCAATTGTCAATGCCAGCAAGATTCTACCCCTGTCTAAAATTGATCCTCAGCATCAAAAAATTTGCCATGACTTGATCTATGACAAACGAGAGTTTGACGGCGATATTTGTACCTACGATCCGTTAGGAGAATTAACCACCCTCTTTGCTGGTCAGAAAGTCAAAAAATCTGAAGCAGTAGATAAAAATCTGCCCATTGAGGAACGTCTTAAACAGCACATTATCGATGGTGAACGTATTGGTCTAGACGAAGCTTTAGATGAAGCTTTACAGCAGTATCCACCCTTGGATATTGTTAATACCTTCTTGTTAGATGGCATGAAGGTTGTCGGTGAACTATTTGGTTCGGGACAAATGCAGCTTCCTTTCGTACTGCAATCAGCGCAAACCATGAAGGCTGCTGTAGCACACCTTGAGCCTCACATGGATAAAGAGGAAGCTGACGATAATGGCAAAGGTAAATTTATTATTGCCACAGTTAAGGGTGACGTTCACGATATTGGCAAAAACTTAGTCGATATTATCCTGTCCAACAATGGTTATAAAGTAATCAACCTAGGCATCAAACAGCCAGTAGAAAGTATCATCAAAGCTTACGAAGAACATCAACCAGACTGTATCGCTATGAGCGGTTTACTGGTTAAATCCACCGCCTTTATGAAAGACAACTTGGAAACTTTTAATGAAAAAGGTATTACCATTCCCGTGATTTTAGGTGGTGCAGCCTTAACGCCTAAGTTTGTTAATCAAGATTGCCAGAATACTTATAAAGGCAAGGTTATCTATGGTAAGGATGCATTTGCCGATCTTCATTTCATGGATAAATTGATGCCAGCGAAGGCAGAAAACAATTGGGATGATCTTAAGGGATTTTTAAATGAAGCCGACGATGGTACGGGCGATTCGCGTACGGAAAATGGAAATGAAATTCCGTTCGAGGGAGAGAACCAAGACAAAATCTTTGTGGATGAAGTCAGCAAAAAGCAAGAACCTGCGGTAATTGACACCAGACGTTCTGACGAGGTTAGCTTGGATATCGATCGCCCGACACCTCCTTTCTGGGGTAGCAAGATCCTCGAACCAGCAGATATTCCTCTAGCGGAAGTGTTCCCCTATCTAGACTTACAGGCTTTATTTGTCGGGCAATGGCAATTCCGCAAACCAAAAGATCAATCACGACAAGAATATGATGAATTTCTCGCCAGAAAAGTTAATCCTATCTTAGAGGAATGGCAACAAAGAATTATTGCCGATAATCTTTTGCATCCTACAGTGATATATGGTTACTTCCCTTGTAACGCCGAAGGAAATACCTTATATATATACGATCCCGTAGAGGCTATTCGGGAAACGCCCCTCCCAGAACCCATAACGTCATTTGAATTTCCCCGTCAGAGTTCGGGCAAACGTCTTTGCATCGCCGATTTCTTTGCCAGTAGAGAATCTGGTCAAGTTGATGTCTTTCCCATGCAGGCGGTGACAGTGGGGGAAATTGCCACAGAATACGCACAAAAACTCTTTCAGGCTGATAATTACACTGAATATCTGTACTTCCACGGTATGGCGGTTCAGATGGCAGAAGCACTAGCCGAATGGACTCACGCTAGAATTAGGCACGAGTTAGGCTTTGCCGCCGAAGAATCTAGCAGCATCCGCGATATCCTACAGCAGCGCTATCGAGGTTCCCGCTATAGTTTTGGTTATCCTGCTTGTCCTAACATTGCGGATCAGTTTAAGCAGCTAGATTTACTCGATACTAAGCGAATTAAAATGTACATGGATGAAAGTGAACAACTCTATCCTGAACAGTCCACTACGGCGATTATTACCTATCACCCCGCAGCGAGATACTTTAGTACCTAATGACAGACTTAATCTATCTTAATTACAATTGTCTTCAAAGAGGTTTTGACGATCTTACACAAACTAGAATTAAGATAGAAGCGATCGCCTGTCAAGAGATTTTTACTCAAGCCGAGAGGGATAAAGTAACTTTAATCTGGTCTTTTATGCACCAAGATGAAACCTTGCTTTGTCCTTTTCCTTAAAGAAAATATAAGGATACCGCTACGCGTCCTAAAGGACTTGTCTCGCATAGTTTCCGTCGCGTTTTGGGTAGGAAGATTCCCACCCAAAAGCCGACGGGGAGATACCGCTCCGCATATCGCGTCACGCGAAGCTAGTCCTTTAGGGCATATCCTTTAGCGCGCGAAACTTAAACCAATTCCAATTCAGGTAAAGCCTTGTGAATTGTACCCAACCAGTCAATCAAATCATTTAATTGTTTTTGGGGCTTCGCGATACCTAAACCCCGCACAATAACTTTCTTGGGCGCATAGACAAAACGCGATCGCAAGTGCTTCGGCAAATTCTCGGCGATTAGATTCCAAGCTGGTTCAGCCATCGGGGTTTCTAAGACAATATTTTGTTGTCCTTCGGGTTTAATACGCGAGAAGCCGATCGCTTTAGCAATTTGTTTTAATTCCATTACCTGAATTAATTGCTGGGTTGGGGAAGGGAGAGAACCATAACGATCTTCCCATTCGGCGGCAATTTGCACGAGTTCTTTTTTGGAGGTAGCAGTAGCGATCGCACGGTAGGCATCCATTTTTTGCTCTGGATCGCTGATATAGTTGGCAGGGATGAAGGATGTAAGTTTAAGATCGATTTGGGTATCTTCTACCTTGGGTATTTCTTGTCCCTGGATTTCTTGGATCGACTCTTGCAGCATTTCCATATAGAGATCGAAGCCAATTTGCGTCATTTGCCCTGATTGTTCTGCACCGAGAAGACTACCTACTCCACGTATTTCCATATCCCGCGTTGCCAATTGATAGCCAGAACCAAGTTGGCTAAATTCTTGTAAGGCGCGGAGTCTTTTGCGGGCGGTTTCTGATAATGTTTGTTTACTGGGGTATAGTAGCCAAGCGTGGGCTTGAGTACCCGATCGCCCAACTCTACCTCTTAATTGATACAGTTGAGATAAGCCAAATTTTTGGGAATCTTCGACAATAATGGTATTGACGCGAGGGATATCCAAACCCGATTCGATGATGGTGGTGCAAAGCAGTAAATCAGATTCGCCGTTGTTAAAAGTAAGCATGGTAGACTCTAATTCCGATTCTGGCATCTGTCCATGAGCGATCGCAATTTTAATTCCAGGAATCATGGTTCTCAGTTGGGCGCTAATCTCTTCAATCCCTTCGACACGAGGAACTACATAGAAAATCTGTCCACCGCGATCGAGTTCATTACGGATGGCGTTACGGATCACTTCTGGGTTATAGGGGGAAAGATGAGTTTTAATTGGACGACGGGATGGGGGAGGAGTGGTAATCAGGCTCATTTCCCGAATTCCTGACAGGGACATATACAGAGTACGCGGAATCGGTGTAGCAGAAAGGGTTAACACATCTACTTGGGATTTAAAATCCTTGATTTTTTCTTTCTGGTTGACTCCAAAACGCTGTTCTTCATCCACCACCAGCATTCCTAAATCTTTGAACTTAACATCCTTATTTAATAATTGCTGTGTCCCCACCACCACGTCTAATTCACCTGTGGCTAATCGCTGCACGATCTCCTTTTTCTCCGCTGCACTGCGGAAACGGTTTAATAAGCCAACGTTGATCGGATAGGGTGCAAATCGCTCTTTTAGGGTGTGATAGTGCTGCTGCGTCAGAATTGTTGTTGGTGCGAGAAACGCCACCTGCTTGTTACCACTGGTAATCACTTTAAAAATTGCCCGAATTGCCACCTCGGTTTTACCAAAGCCAACATCACCACATACTAATCGATCCATCGGGCGATCGCTTTCTAGGTCAATTTTAATTTCTTGAGTAGCTTTGAGCTGATCGGGAGTGGGTTGATAGGGGAAAGAATCTTCTAATTCTTGTTGCCAAGGGTTATCAGGAGGATAGGCATAACCTTCTAGTTTTGAGCGTTTAGCATAGAGTTTTAATAAATCTACCGCCAACTTCTTAATATTTTTCTTGACTCTGCTCTTAGTGTTTGACCAAGACACATTAGCCATTTTATTTAATTCTGGAGGACGCTTTCCTGTCTGCCGAAATCGCGTCAGCATATCTAAAGAATCGGCAGGTATTCTTAACGTTCCGTCGGCATATTTAACAACTAGATATTCACGGTTAACTAAAGTTTCTAATTCCAGAAATTTCCCTAAGCCATGATGTTTATGTACCACATAATCACCAGGACGTAATTTATCAAGATCGACTTTTTTAGAAGTAGCTCGACGGCGCTTACGAATATAGCCAGAAGTAGCTAAAGTTTGTTGTCCAAAGAATTCTTTATCCGTAACAATAACGATGCGATAAGTAGGTAAAATAAACCCTTCTAATTCCGCTAAACCAGAATATTTAACCGCTACCGCCGTACTTTGAATATGCGCCTTGTCAATTGCCCGAAAATCTTGGGGATTAGGGACAAACTGCACGGGACAATCGTGTTCTTGTAATAAAGAAGCCGAACGACTAGGCTGTGCCGAAACCAACCATGTCTGATACTTCTCTAAAGTCATTCCACTATATATTTCTCGCTTCCCTCTTAAGATTGCTGCTAACTTGGCAAACTGTTGAGGAGTTGTCGGAATCGGACGCGCCTGCAAATTATGTACCGCAACTCGATCGGGATTTGCTATCTCTAAACGAGGTTTTGCTTCCGCTATTTCTGATAAATAAATACAGTTAAAGTTATTAGTTTTAGCTAAACAATTAGAAAATTCACTATGAATCTTCGGCAGACTTTGATTTACATCTTGCCACTGAGATTGAGCTAATTCCAGCCAGCGATCGCTATGTGCTTGACACTGTTCTAATTCATCAATTGCAATAAAAGTACGCTCGGGTAAATAATCTAAAAGTGTTGCAGGCCGATCGAAGGCAATTCCTAAAAATCTTTTCATCCCTTCAGGGGGATTACCAGCCAGTAAAGCTTCTAATTCTTCGTTGTCTAAATAACTTTCGATACTCTTATCTTGCTCTAAAATACTCTGAGCAATAACATTACTAAAGCTGGTGGGAGTTAATAACAACTGCTCTACGCGATCGAGCGATCGCTGATTGGCAGGATCGAATTCCTTTAACTGTTCTAATTCATCGCCAAACCAATCTAGCCTAACGGGTAATTCTGCCGAAACAGGGAAAATATCGACAATATCCCCGCGTCTACTCCACTGTCCTTCGTTTTCTACCAAGTTTACTCGTTCATATCCCAATTTAGCCAAAAATTCATCTAGCTGCTGAGAAGTTAATTCCATCCCTGGCTGTAGAGTTAGACAATAAGACTGAAATACCTCTGGTGGTGGTAAATGGGGCTGAAGCGATCGCTCTGTAGCAACAATAGCTGTAGGGGCGATTCGCGAATCGCCCCTACAAAAAGCCCCTGATAAAACTTGCATCTGCCCCCAGGTAATTTCTGATTCAGGATCAAAATGGCTGTAGGGAGTGGCTTCAGAAGTAGGATAGAAATTTACTGTATCCCAACCCATTGCCTCTAATTGAGCAGCCCAACGCCCCGCCTCTTCTAAGGTAGAACACACCACCAACAAGTTCTTCTTTTCAGCTTGTGCCAAACTAGAACAAACGATCCCTTTGGCTAAGCGAGGAATACCGTTCAGCAACAAAGATTGCCCTCGATCTAGTTTACTTAGTAGTTCTTTGGTTAAAGGCGATTTTTCGATCCTCCGTACTACTGATGCAAAAGCCATATTTAACAGGATGATAAATTAAAGAATGAAAAGTTAGAAATTTTACTCTCTTTAAAAAGAGTAGCGAAAAACGAGGCTTGTTAGTGCAGGTATATTAGAAATGAGGTGCTGCGATCTCAAAGCTAGGCGCGACGCGAAGGACGCGAAGCTTATCCGAAGGTGTACCCTTTAGGGAATCCTTTAGGGAAGCTTAATCGCTTTTTGTATTAAAACAGTCTTATCTAATGGTGCTAAACTGTCTTTAGTATCATGACTACCGTGTTAAAATGATACTCAATTTTAAAGATCGAGGAACAAAAGATATTTTCAATGGAGACAAGACAAAATCTGCGCGTCAAACCTGTCCGCAATCTCTATGGAAAGTTGCCAGAAGAAAATTAGACCAGTTAGATTTTGCAGCAAATTTAAACGATTTGCGTTCTCCACTCAAAAATAAATTAGAAGCTTTAAAAAGCGATAGAAAAGGACAGTATAGTATTCGTATTAACGACCAATATAGAATTTGCTTTGTTTGGTCAGATAGTGATGTAGAAGATGTAGAGATTGTTGATTATCATTGACAGGAAATAGTTATGGTTAATATTCCTACAAATAGATCGCCAACTAGTCCAGGGGAAATGTTAAGAGAAGAATTCCTCGAACCAATGGGATTGACTCAACATCAGTTAGCTGATGGTATAGGAGTCAGCTACCAAAGAATTAACGAACTTATTAACGGTAAAAGAGGTATTACTACCAGTACAGCATTAAGATTAGCTAAATACTTCAATACAACTCCCGATTTTTGGCTGAATTTGCAAAGAGCAAATGATATTTATCGAGTTTTAAAAAAAGAAGCAGAACAGATAAACAAAATTCAACCAGTCAGTTCGACATAGAAGTAATTTTGGCGATCGCACTTGAGGTACACTTTCTTATAATTATTGGCGATGCGATCGCTTTTTCAATTGATAAATTTTAAATTAGATTATTTTGCGATCGGGACTAAATCAATTTTCACCTTTCGATTTAAAGCATTAGCAATACGTCCCAACATTGAAAGTGAATGTCCTTCATAATTTGCATCTTCTAAACGAGAAATAACTGACTGAGTAGTATCAATCATTTTTGCCAGTTCTTTTTGACTCAATCCCGCTTCAATACGAGCATCATAGATTAACTGTGCTACATAAGCATTGATTGTTTCTTGTTCGCATAACTCTCTTAATTCGGCATCATTACCAATTAAATTATCAATAATTTTAATTCCATCACTTGTTTTAGTCATTATCTGTTATCGCTCCTTTATAAGTATGTTTTTCTGGGTTTTGCTCAAACTTCTTTTTTCTTTTAATTGCTAATTCAATATCTTTTTTCGGAACTGCTGATGTCTTTTTAATAATTGAATGATTGAGTACAGCAATATGTTTACCATTAAAAAAATAGAGTATTCTGTACTGAGTATTTATATCTTTCGCTCTTAATTCATAGATACCATCCCGTAAGTAATCTGCTGCTGGTCTGCGTAATTCATAGCCAGTACTATTCAACTGGCGAATTCTAGCAACACATTTAGCAAAACCTTTGCGGTTTTTCTTTTTCAACTCCTCTAACCAGTCGATCACAGGAGCATCTCCTTCTTTTTCTTGAAAAAATAGTATTGAAGTTATCGGCACTGATTCAGATACATATTACTTTTTATAGCAATATTGCGATAATTTATTTCTATATTATCACGAGTGAAAAATATAAATCTGCATAGCGATCGCACGTACTATTGATGCAAAAGCCATAGTTTATAAGGGTGCGGAATAAATGAGGAAGGATGAAATAATTTTACCCTCTTAAAAAGATAGCGAAAAACGAGGCTGATTAGTGCAGGTATATTAGAAATAGAATTTATACTGGCTTTATGCAAGCTAATCTTTGAAAATAACAAAAATGTCTGATATCAACTATGAACTAGAATTGAGACAAGAGATCTCCAACTTATACAAAGTTTTTGAACTTTATCATTTAAATTCTCACATAGCAGGATGTCCCTGTTGCGTTACAAAAGACGATCAAAAATTAATCAAAAGTAAAATATTAAATCAATTAACTGTTGAAGATTTGAATAATTATGCTTTTCATGCAATTTCCACCTGGGGAACAATCGAAGATTTTAAACATTTTTTACCACGGTTATTGGAATTAACAGCTTTTGAACCTAAATTTTTCTGGCCAGATACAGTCATTAGAAAGCTTTCTTTTGCAGAGTTCGATGATTGGACAGAATCAGAACAAAAAGTCATCAATCAATATCTACTTGCATTGTGGAATTATATTTTATCTCAACCACCTCATTTAAATTTTAGTGCATCTGATTTTATAAACTCTTTATTAAGCATCAAAGATGAATTAAATCTATTTTTAGTAATATGGCAAAAACACCCTTCACTTTATTCTTTATTGCATTTATCAGAATTTATTAGATATCGAATTGATTTTAATAAAGTACCAATAAAAATCGATTATTTTTCTCAAAAAGACACAAAAGAATTTTTAGAATGGCTATCGAAAGATGAAATAATTAAAAAACTAGAACAATATTTTTTTGATAATTTAGATGAACCTTGGGCAGAACAGTTGGCTACTACTATAGATATTTTGAACTGTGTTTTCAATAAATAACTTTTTTAGCGATCGCTATTTAATTTGGAAAAGTGCGCTTGCCAATAATCAATTTATTATTCTCGTTCCAAAATTCGATCCACTTTATTTTCTATGGTCATCAATCTGCGTAAAATATAAGTTTAAGTAAGCTTTTCAACTAATTGTTTTTTGAAGCTTCCTTTTTTTAGTTTATATGTAAGTAGCGTAATCAGCGATCGCCCTTAATATTGATGCAAAAGCCATCTTTAACAGGATGATAAATTAAAGACTGAAAAGAAAAAACAGTATGGATCGGTGTAGATAGATTTAAGTAGGTAGGCAAAATAATTGCTCAAACCCCTACCCTTAGAACTATTTGTTACTCGTCCTAAAGGACTTGTCTACCGAACTAAGCGGCACAAGTCGCATAGTTTCCGTCGCGTTTTGGGTAGGAAGATTCCCACCCAAAAGCCGACGGGGAGATACCGCTCCGCATATTACTCGTTACTCGTTACTTGTTACTCCCTAACCTCATTTCCAATTTAATTACACCCACCTACTTAATTAAGTCTTAAGTCGAGATAATATTTTGATGAGAGAAAATTTAGGATACATAGGACACAATTTAGTCCTGTATGCTTTTAGTGAAGACCATCTATGAATGAAGATTCTCCAAATCAGCCAGATTTAGCTAACCACAAGGATCGAGATTCAGTTGATTTAGAACAGATTGAAAGTTTAATTGAGATTTTAATTGATGAAAAGACATCTCCTCCTAATTTTGATTCAGAATCGTTATCTGAACCAGATTTTAACTTATCAAGATCGGCTCAACTAGCTATTGAAGATCCGCCACAAGACTTCAATTTAATTAAATCAGACTCGGTAACCCAAGAAGATATTGCAATCGAGAAGCAAAAATCTGAGGCTGCAATAAAATCACCAGACATGACTACAATCGAAGAAGTGGAGAAGATCGCCACAGAAAAGGCTACTCCTGAAGATTTAGCCGATGTGGTTAATAGTTTAATTCCCTTGATCGTAGGATTACTGGAGTTTAAGCTGGATAATTCGCGCTCAGGCATAATTCAAACCATTAGACCAGTATTAGACCGTTTAATTGAAGAGCGAACTCAGGAAGATTCGCCTAAAATGGCTGCGGCGATCGCTAGAATTCTTCCCGCAGCAATTGAAGATGAGATCAGACTCAATCCTCTCGCCATTGCCAGGGCGATCGCGCCAGAAATTGCCCTAGCGATCAGGGAACAGATACTGCTAGATAAGGATGCTATTCCTGAGACTTTAGGGCCAGAAATGGGCAAGGCAATCAAGGCTCAGATTGAATCGTCAAAGGATGCTATGGTTGATGCTCTTTATCCTGTCATCGGTACTACTATTGCTAAATACATGGTGGAAGTAGTCCAAGATATCAACAGTAAGATTGAGAAAACCCTAACTCCTGAAGGAATTAAACGTAAATTTCGCGCCAAACTACAGAGAGTTTCCGAGGCAGAACTAATTTTTCAAGAGTCGGTAGGATACCGTGTTCGAGCAATATTTTTAATCGCTAAAGACTCTGGACTAGTAATTCAAAAAATACAGATTCCAGGCGAAAAACAGCTTGATGCTGAAATGCTGGCGGGTATGTTGACGGCGATCCGCAGCTTTGCTAATGACTGTATTACTTCAGGTTCGGAACTAGATTTGATTGACTATGGTGATTGGCAAATTTTGATTGAAGTTGCGGGATATTGCTATTTAGCGGTGATCGTTGCGGGAGAACCGCCTAGAGAATTTAGTACCAAAACGCGACGAATTTTAGGGGAAATAATCATCGAACATGATAAAACAATTCAGAATTTTAACGGTAATTTGGCAGATGTTCCCGTCGCTATTAAAACTAAACTAGAACAGTTAACCGAAACCAATAGCGATCGACCGCAAAAATCGTCTTCGCCAATCTTACTTTGGTTGCTAATTTTTGTTTTGGGTTTAATTTTTATTCCTTGGGGTATAAATAGCTATCGTGCCAGAATTGCCCGTCGCCTTGAGCAATTTACAGCAGTTCAACTAGATGCTGCACCAGAACTATCGGTATATCGTTTAGAGCCGACGGTAAAGCAGGGTAAATTGATTGTGCGGGGGAGAGTACCCGATGACTATCTACGCGATCGCGCCCAAACTATCCTGCAAGAAATTGCTAACCAAAATAAGCTGGAACTCGATAATCAAATCGTGGCGGTTCAAGTTCCTGTTTATCCCAGTTTAATAGCAGGTGAAATCCAAAGATTGACAAATTTATTTAATCAACAGCCAAAAGTAGCGATTAAGGCTTTATATCAGCCAAAGACTCTAACTATCAACGGATTTGTGCTGGATGAATCTACTCGCCAAACCATCGGTCAAGCATTTAAGCAGATACCAGGAATTGAACAGGTGGTGTTTGATATAGATCGGCAGTTACCCATCGTCAAACAGCGAATTTATTTCAATTCAGGTTCGAGTAAACTAGATGTGGCTGACAATTTTGCCAAAATTAATGCTGTTACAGAACTTCTACAACAATATCCACAACTACATTTACAGTTAATTGCCTCGAATGACGCGATCGGTTCTTCGGTAATTAACCAAAAGCTCAGACAAAAGCGTTGTCAAAGTGTTAAAACTGCTTTAGTAGCTAGAGGAATTCAATCTAGTAGACTAGTGAATAACTGCAATTCTTTACTTCAGGCTAACTATAACCAGCGTAATCAAGCAGAGTGGTTTAGGCGATATGTTAGCTTTGAACCATTAATTCCCCCGAACTCGCAATAAACATACTGTATTCATGTCCACCATTACCCAAAAAATTTGTTTGCTAGGAGATTTTAATGTTGGTAAAACTAGTTTAGTACGTCGTTTTATCGAAGATAAATTTAGCGATCGCTATCTTTCAACAGTAGGAGTTAAGGTATCTCGTAAATCCCTCAACGTTACAACTGAGACGCAAAGACACCAGCTCAATCTCCTGATTTGGGATCTCGAAGGAAATACTAAATTCAAATCTATTACACCCAACTATCTTAAAGGGGCTAGCGGTTCAATCATTGTTGCCGATCTGAGTCGATCTGATACCTTAGATAACCTCACTCAGCACTTGCAACTATTTTTTGAAGTTAATCCCCAAGGACAAGTCGCAGTAGCTTTAAATAAAGCCGATTTAATTCTCCCAGAAAAGCTAGCCAAGTTAGTGGAAAATTGCCAGTTGCCCGATTTTCCTAGAGTTTTGGGGATTTATACAACTTCTGCCAAGACAGGCGATCGCATTGAGCAGATGTTCCAAGAACTAGCTACTGTACTTGTTCCCCCTGAGAAACCATAGAAATTCCCCTTCCTCGATCGGTAAACTCGGCTACAGTTTGAATCGATAGCTCATGAGTCGTCATTGCTCGTAGAATATCTAGGGGGAGAGTAAGATGATGCGCTCCTGCTTGTAGGGTTGCGGCTGCTTCCTGGGGGGATTTAATGCTGGCTGCTAAAATTTCTGTTGGGCTGTTTTTCAATACCTGAGCCATAGACTGTACTAGTTCCAGACCATTTCCTAATAATCTAGTGGCGCGATTAACATAGGCGATCGCATATTTTGCCCCTGCTTCTGAGGCGATCGCTGCTTGGGCGGGACTATAGATCGCCGTCACCGAACAGGCAATTTTGGTAGCTAAATGGGCCGTTACGCGAAAACCCAACTCAGTAGCGGGAATTTTCAAGACCAAGCGATCGCCGACGATCTCAGCAGCTCGATATCCTTCTTGGATCATACTGGCAAAATCGCCAGCGCAGAGTTGGTAGTATAGTTCCCCAGGACAGATGGCTGAAAGTTGTTCCAGGCAATCTTCGGGAAGCAGAGTACTTTTCTTTAACAAAGTGGGGTTAGTGGTAATTCCCTTCACCCAGCCCATCGCCACTGCTGTTTGGGCTTCTTCTAAAATAGCCGAATCTAAATAAATCATAATTTTTGCTTGATGTAGATTATTTCGTCCTAAAGAACAAAGTTAGTCTTTTAGGGGTCTTGACTCCTAACTCTCAGCCTCTATATTTATTAAAGTAAACTAGAGAGAATTAGAAAGCTTATGTATGGTGTTAAGCTGCCAAAGCGAATTAAAACCACGTAATATATATATTTTGGGGAACGATTCTAGGAGACTATTATAGATATGGGCAAAGTAGTCGGCATCGATTTGGGAACAACTAACTCCGTAGTGGCGGTAATGGAGGGGGGAAAACCTACGGTAATTGCCAATTCAGAAGGAATGCGAACTACCCCCTCTGTAGTTGGCTTTAATAAAGATGGAGAATTAGTTGTAGGGCAGCTAGCCAGACGACAGAGTGTCTTGAATCCAGAAAATACTTTCTATGGCGTTAAACGATTTGTTGGTCGTCAATATGCTGAACTACAGCCAGAATCGAAGCGAGTTCCCTACACCATCAAGCGGGATGAGTTGGGTAACATCAAAATTCGCTGTCCTAAGCTGAAAAAAGAGTTTGCCCCTGAAGAAGTCTCAGCCATGATTTTACGCAAGCTAGCCGAAGAAGCTGAGCGTTATTTGGGCGAAACAATCACTGGTGCAGTAATTACCGTACCTGCCTACTTTAATGATTCTCAACGTCAGGCGACTAGGGATGCGGGGCGAATTGCTGGATTAGATGTACTGCGGATTATCAACGAACCTACCGCAGCAGCGTTAGCCTATGGACTCGACCAGCGCCGTCCTCAAACGATCATGGTATTTGATTTAGGTGGTGGGACATTTGATGTCTCAATTCTCGATATTGGCGATGGCGTATTTGAAGTCAGATCCACCAGTGGCGATACTCAACTAGGGGGGAATGATTTTGACCGTCGGATTGTGGACTGGTTGGCCGAAGAATTTCTCAAACAAGAAGGAGTTGACTTAAGAAAAAGCGATCGCCAAGCACTGCAAAGACTAACCGAAGCAGCGGAAAAAGCCAAAATTGAGCTATCTAAGCTCTCGGTTACGGAAATCAATTTACCCTTTATCACCGCCACCGAAGATGGGCCCAAACATATTGAAATTAAGCTCAATCGCGCTAAATTTGAAGAACTGTGTGGCGATCTAGTCAGTCGTCTGCGTCGTCCCCTCAAGCGGGCTATTGCTGATGCAGGTTTGAGTCCGATGGATATTGATGAGGTGGTGCTGGTGGGTGGCTCAACTCGGATGCCGATGGTACAGGATCTTGTCCGTAGTTATATTGACCTCGAACCCAATCAAAACGTCAATCCCGATGAAGTCGTGGCAATTGGCGCAGCGATTCAGTCAGGCATTATGACCAACGAGGTCAAAGATATTTTACTGTTGGATGTGACTCCCCTATCTTTAGGACTGGAAACTATCGGTGGGGTGATGAAAAAACTGCTACCGCGTAATACGACTATTCCCGTGCGTCGTTCAGATGTCTTCTCTACAGGAGAAAATAACCAAACCGTCGTGGAAATTCATGCTCTTCAGGGTGAACGGGAAATGGCAAATGGCAATAAATCTTTGGGTCGGTTTAAACTGACGGGTATTCCGCCTGCACCAAGAGGTGTTCCCCAGATTCAGGTATCTTTTGACATTGATGCTAACGGGATCTTGCAGGTAACCGCCAGAGATAAAACCACTGGGAGAGAACAGGGGATTACTGTTTCGGGTGCTTCAACCTTGAGTGATGCTGAAATTAATCGCATGATTAGTGAAGCGGATAAATTTGCCGAAGAAGATCGCGCCAGAAGAGAGCGAATTGAAAAACGCAATCGGGCTAAAGCTTTAACCGATCAAGCCCAACGCAAGCTCAAAGAAGTCACCCTCGATTTTGGGAGTCAGTTTGCCAGCTATTATCGCAGTCGCATCGATGTTCTGTGTGAAGAAATTCTTAAAAGCCTAGAACAGGATGATGAAAGAAGTTTAGATCGGGCTGAAGGAGATTTACAGGATACTTTGTATGAGCTGAATCGTGAAATTCGACTGCAATATGACGATGAGGAAGATGATAACTTCTTCGGGGCAATTAAGAAGACCTTCTTGGGAGATGACGACGATAAGTACATGGACGACTATTCCTACAATCCACGCCAAACTGACTATTATGGCGATTATGGGGCTAGTCAAGGCAATGGCTATGGTTATCCTCCTAGCCGTGATGTAGGTCGTCCTGCTGCGGGATACGGCAATGATAGCTATGGAGATGGCTACAATGATAATCTGAATGATGGTTATGATGATTACGGTAGTCAATCCCGTCGCCCTGCTGGAGGATATGACGATCGCAGTAATAGAGGCTACGACAGCCCACCTCGTCGGGGTTATAGCGCCGATCCTTATGACCCTTATAGTAGTAGTCCTAGCAATCGCGATCCTTCTCCACCCCGAAGAGAGACACCTCCATCCCGTCGCGCTGATTATCCCAAGGGTAATCGCCGTGACAACTATCCTCCTCAAGACCCGTACAATAGTCGTAATCCTGCGCGCAACGATCCTTATAGCAACGACTGGGATGATGAGGACGATGAGTGGTTCTAATGGTTTTACAATTTGCTAACCAATAACCCATAATCAACAATCAACCAATAACTGAGATATGCAGGCAGTGGGTAATTATTATGAAATGTTGGGCGTGACCAAAAACGCCTCAAGTGCTGAAATTAAGAAAGCTTATCGTACCTTAGCCATTAAATATCATCCAGACCGCAATCTGGGTAATAAAGTAGCTGAAGAGAAGTTTAAGGACATTAATGAAGCCTACGAAGTCTTGTCTGACCAAACTAGGCGTGTCCAGTACGACCAGTCTATCAATCGTAAAAACTTTATCAATAAAACTGGCTTGGGTAATTTTGGGCGTAACAACACTGCGGAAAGGGCCAATACAGAGAACCGTTCCCGCAGTCGAGTAGAAAATGAAGACTATCGCCCAGGTACAACTAAAAGAACCAGGGTGGTTAATTCCCGTCCTGTACGCCGTGATATTGAAGCAAAACTGACCTTGGGGTTAGATGAAGCCTATCGGGGAGGCAAAAGAAAAATTCGTTTAGAAGATGGCAGATCCCTAGAGGTTGATATGCCCGCCAAAATGATCGATGGGCAACGGATTCGCCTGAAGGGACAAGGTATTGAATCAGGCGATCTGTACCTCAAAATTACGGTAGCGCGCCATCCTTTTTTTGAAATTCAGGGAGAAAATATCTATTGCCAAGTTCCTGTCACACCTACGGAAGCAATCTTAGGCAGTGCCATTGAAGTCCCGACAATTGATGGTTTAGTTAAGGTGAGCGTGCCGAATGGAGTACGCTCAGGTCAAAGGTTGCGGTTGGCTAATAAAGGCTATTTTGACAAGTCAGGAAATAGAGGCGATCAGCTAGTAGAAATTCAGATTTTTACCCCTAAAGAAATTAGTGAGCAAGAAAAAGAACTATATGAAAAGTTAAGAGCATTAGAAGAGTTTAATCCTCGTAAAAATATTCTTAAAAGTCTCTAGCGATCGCGCATTTTTAGAGTTACAATTCATGGAAAATGTTTCAAAAGCTAATAGCTAATAGCTAAAAACCGATTGACCCTATGCGTAGTCTTTTAACTTATCACGAATGGTTATTGAGAATCAGGAAAATCGCTAATTACAGCCTTAGCTGCCATAATCATTTTTCCCTGACCAACATCAAGTTTATCGATCTTGAAGGAGACGGCATTTAATTCAAAATTACGCAGATCGAGTAATTCCTTGACGCTATCGAGTAAAGCTTGAGCAAATGCGGCATTGTCAGCAGCATGATATTCCACATCGGCGATCGCAATTTTATTACCGTCAGCATCCAAAGTCGGTTTAGCCGACAAAGCAATATGTTTTGTGGTTTGTGATTCGGCTATCTCGATATCTGCTTCGAGGTTGATTTTGCCCTCTCCAGGCAGCGCCAATTTGACATTATGCGCGTTAACTGTAACTGTTTCACCATTAAGATCTAGCTTCTGGTTTTTGAGCTTACCTTTAATATATTCAGAATTCAAAGCTTGCTGTAGATCTGTTTCCAAGAGAACTATTTTGGCTTCAGCATTGGTATCTTGAGTCAATTCAATATTACCCAAGGCAGCTTTAACTGCATCGATCGCGATCTCGTCAGTCTGAAGAATTAATCTTTCCGCCCTTAATTCTTTTTTCATCACCATGCCTTTACCGTCAATGGTGACAGACTCTAATTTGCCGCCAACTAGATCCAGGGGATTAGCTCTAACATCAACCTGGAGATCTTCTACCTCATCTAGCTGACTTTCGATCCCAACTTCTGCTGCTTTACTAATTGCTTGTTCGCCAAGATCAGGCTGGTTCATTCGATCATTCCTCTTTAACTGATTAACTATGCAAAATAATGAGGACAAAAAATAAGCTAGACTCTTTTTGAGTTCTTTCTCTTATTCTTCATCCTCTGTTTCTAATCTTTTAAACCGTTGCTGGTTTTGGTTGGGGTTTTGGGGGTTCGGTGGTAGCGATCGCTTTTTGTACTTGCTCGGCTAACATTGGGGATACCTTAGTAAATAGCTCCATTTGGTCTTTAATTACTTCTGGGGTTGCTTTACCAAGACTACCCGCGATATTGCTATAGAGACGCTCTTTTTCACCGTCATCAAGCATGTCATAATACATCCGTGCTTGATCGTAATGATCGTCTTCGTCTAACTCAATCCGCGCTGCCATTCCCGAAACATGATATGGGGGTTCTTCTGCCCGTTTGTCTGGTTGAGGATAGCTTTCATGAGTGGGGTTATAGTTAATGCGTGAACCATTGTTATCATCAACACGCATTAAGCCATCACGATAGGGCGTATTGGCTTTCGTGGCACGGGGTTGGTTAACGGGAATAGTATCGTAGTTAACACTTAAACGATGGCGGTGAGCATCAGCATAGGACATAATCCGCGCTTGTAACATCCGATCTGGCGACCAAGAAATCCCAGGGACGACATTACCAGGGGAAAATGCAGCCTGTTCTACTTCAGCATGGTAATTTTCAGGATTGCGATTTAGTTCAAATTTACCTACTGTCTGTAACGGAAAATCAGCATGGGGCCAGATTTTAGTCAGATCGAAAGGATTCCACTGGAAGTTTTGCGCCTGTTCATCGGTCATTACTTGGATCTTCATCGTCCAAGAGGGATAATTGCCTTGTTCAATCGCTTGATAGAGATCTTTAGTTGCCCAACGAGGTTCTACTCCCTCCATATCGCGCCACTGTTGATCGGTAAAGAATTTATTACCCTGGTCAGTGATAAAGTGGAACTTAACCCAAATTCGCTCATTCTGCTCGTTGATCAGACTAAAGGTATGACTACCATAACCGTTCATGTGTCGCCATCCCATAGGCGCACCGCGATCGCCCATCAACCATAATACTTGATGAATACTTTCAGGAACTAAAGACCAGAAATCCCACCACATTTGATCGTGTCGCCAATGTTCTTTAGGATGTTCTTTTTGCGAACGAATAAAGTCCATAAACTTCATTGGATCCCGCACAAAAAAGATGGGTGTATTGTTCCCCACCATGTCCCAGTTACCGTCTTCGGTATAGAATTTGAGTGAAAATCCGCGCAGATCGCGATAAATATCGGAACCACCTTTAGATTTAGCTACGGTAGAAAAACGCGCAAACAGCTCAGTTTGCTTACCTACCTCAGAAAACATTTTGGCTTTGGTATATCTGGTGATATCTTCGGTGACGGTAAAAGTACCATAAGCACCTGAACCGATCGCATGAACTACTCGCTCAGGAATACGCTCACGGTTGAAATGCGCCATCTTCTCTAAAAGAGTATAGTCTTCTAGTAATAAAGGCCCTTGCTTACCAACAGTTTTGGAGACAGTATTGCTAGCTAACGGAATACCCGCAGCATTAGTCAAAGTTTGTTCATTATCTATCACAAAAAATTCCTCTCCAGTTATAAGGCGATTGCCTACTACTTTTGTACTTATCTGTACCTAAATGCTAATGGTCTAGAGCAGGTGAATACGTCTTGCTTGAGATATATATAGCCGTACAAAATTAGATTAGGACATTAATAGTAATCGGCTCGGAAATAGGTAGTAGGTAGGGGCGAACGGCGACGCGAAGCTAATCCTTTAGGACGTTCGCCCGTACAGGTAGTAGGTAGTAGAAAGCAGTATTTTAAAGATGTTTTAACGTTTTTACTTAGGGCTAAAAAAGCGTTTTAGGAGTTAACTATTTTTTATTTATGACAACTAATTATGACAACGATAAAGCTCGTAATTATGTTGTCCTAATACACCCTCATACTCAGAATCGGCAGCACAATTTTGGGTTGCCAGTTCAACTTCAGCCCGAAAATTAATGAGCCATAAATCAAAAGGTCGCTCTATTTTGCTTAGTTCTTGAGTCAGTATGGCAGCAGAGTTTTGAGCATTAGGGTATTCAGTTTCATCTTTAGCTAGCAAAAATAAGGGAGAAGCAATGTTAGGTAGACTTCTTAAACCCCAAGCCAGCCCAATCATTCTGCCTGTCTGTCCGTGATGTTTATAAGTTGTGGCGATCGCAATTGGGCCTGTCGAACCCGCGATGATTTTATTGCTCATTAAATCGGGACGATGGTTTTGTAAATAGCCTAGATTTAAGTTAGCGATCGCTCCACTAAATAGTCCAATCGCTATAAAAATAATTACTATTCTTTTGCTACTTTTAATTGAGTTTGAGGCAAACTTGGCTGACTTTTGTGAGAAGATAAGTTCAGCTGAGGTTTCTGACCAAAAAGGACTTAATCCAGCTGCTACTAGAGCAATAACCACAGGAAAATAAACAAACTGAAACCTGCCTGCCAGGGTTAAATCCATGCCCAAAATATAGGTAAAACCACAAAAAAGTGCGATCGCCGCTAGCAAATATTTTTCTAAGGCTAAAATTGCGTCTTTTTGCTGCATATTTTGACGCTGGAATCTTAATCCACGGATTAAATAAGCTAGGTTTCGCCACCAAAAAATCAGTGTTAATAATCCTGAAAAAATAACTATAGCCAATGAGAAATTGTATAGGGAGGAAGGAAGTAGGATCACTATACTCATCAACCATAAAAGAAATCTGCCTATCGGTTCTAGCCATTTTTCCGCAGCATTACTAGCATAAATCCATTCAGTAGGCGAACTATTACGAACCGCCAATAAAGGAGATAGCCAGACTAAACAGCCAGCTAGGGAACCCAATGCACCCAGATAGACTTGTCGCCACTGGGGTTGAGTAAGTACGGCTTTATCTTGTCGCCATTGCTGCCACATAAGTTGGGTAAAAGCGATCGCCATTGCCATTAAGCTCAAAACGAAAAAGTAGTGAGTGGCGATGCCCAGACAGTTAATGACAATCCAAATTCCTACCAGTTTGGTAGAGATAGCTTTTTGCTGATTAATTGCTCGAACAGCGCAGACATAACATGCTAAAGAAGCGATAATAATTAAAATTACTAAGGTGTAATGACGCGCCTGGGCTGCTAAAAAAATGCCGAAGGGTGAAATTGCCATCACAGCAGCAGCTAGTTGCGAGACGATTAAAGAGCGAAAAGCAAGTCGGCAAAAGTAAAAAATTGCGGGAATGCCCAGAACTCCCAGTAAGGCAGAAAGGGATCTGGCTGCCCAAACAGAAACTAGCCCATCTACTGGCGGAAACAGTTTTAACCACAGATGAGTTAAGACAAAATACAAAGGGGGATGAGTGCTTTCTGTTTGCAAAAGATGGATGACATCGCCTATTCCCGCCTGAGAATTGAGCTGAAGTGGCTCTAAGAGAGTTTCTAGCCCAATAAATTGATTTAAAGGCACATTATAAAAACTATTACCGAGACTAAAAACAAGCGTGGCACTTTCATCAGTCCAAGGTGGTAATATTCCTAAATTGATCAAACGCAGACAGGTTCCCAGGATAATCCATAAGAGCAATAGCCAATAATGTTGATAGGGCATTTATTCAAGCATCAGGTAATCTAACGAAATTATCACAAGGTTAGTTTAATAGGAAGTAGGAAATAGGAAATAGGCATCGCTTCAAGGTAACTAAAGTTCATCAAAAATATCTCAAAAGCTAACAGCTAATAGCTAATAGCTAACAGCTAAAAAGCGATTGACAAACATCGTAGTCCCTTAACTTGTCACCAATGGGAAATAGGAAGTAGGGCGAAATTACTGTGCATCTTAATTTAAATTGAATACAATTGAAAATGAATTGTAAGTCAAAAAAAATAACAATCAGTTTGATTCAGCGTCTGTACAGCTATGAAAATTCTTGAAACCAGATTGACTTTAGACGATTTCATCCTCGAAATGAACAAAGTGCCTAGTCATGAACTTAAGCTTGCTCAACTTCAAGACTGGGTAGCAAGATTAGATTTAGAAGATCTGGCGATCGCCAAGCATATTTACTTTAGTCCTGAAGATTATCAACGCCGAATCATTTACCGCGACTCAAGCTGTGAAATAATTCTCGTCTGCTGGCAACCAGGACAATTTAGTTCCATTCACGATCATGGTGATTCTTTGAATGTAACTCACGTTTACCAAGGCGTACTTACTTCTAGAACTTTTGCTCGAACTGATTCTACAACTAAAATTGCACCTCTGCTTTTGGAAGAAAAATATTTACAGCCAGGGGAATTAATCGGAGTCGATCGCGCTCAAATTCATCAAATTGCCAATACTTCAGAGGAAAATTTAATTACTCTCAACTTTTATGCCAAACCACTACAACAGATGCAAGTTTATAACTCCACGAGAGAACAAACGCAATTTCCATCAATTCGAGCTAATTTTCACAAATTTGAGTCGCAGATAACAAGTATAGCGATCGTTGGTGGTGGTTTTAGTGGTTCGATGGTGGCGGTACATCTACTCAAAAATGCAGTTTCTCCGCTACGTATTAAGCTAATCGAAAGTCGTCCTGTTGTCGGTGAAGGAATTGCTTACAGCACTAATTGGGATTGTCATTTGCTTAACGTGCCTGCTGGTAAAATGAGTGCTTTTCCAGACCATCCCGACCATTTTTGGCAATGGTTACAGACGCAAGAATCAGAAATAGGTAAAAAATTTAGTCCAGATGATTTTGTTCCACGAAAGCTTTACGGTGAATACGTTAAATCAATTTTAGCCGAAGCAGAAGCCGAGGCAAATACAGGTGTGAGTTTGGAAAAATTAACTGATGAAGCGATCGCTTTAGAAACGAATACAGAACGCGCTACTATTGATCTTAGTAGTGGTAAAAGCCTGGAAGCCGATCGCGTCGTACTAGCTTTAGGTAATTTTCCACCTGCCGATCCTCCTGTTGCCGATCCTGCTTTTTATCAGAGTCAACGTTATTTTCGCTTTTGGTCTGCACCATCTTTGTTATCCTCTGTAGCTACTGACGAAGCGATTTTAATCATTGGTTCTGGCTTAACTGCTATAGATGCGATCTTGGCACTTGAGCGACAAGGACATCAAGGCAAAATTTATGTTGTTTCCCGTCGTGGTTTATTTCCTCAAATCCATCAGCCAAGCAATTCTTATCCACCCTTGTTCGAGTTTGAACCAATACCAACCACAATTCGTTCTTTAGTACGTAGAATTAGACAGGAGCTAAAAATAGCTGAGGCTAGAGGTGATAACTGGCAATCGATCATAAATTCCCTTCGTCCCCAGATTCAATTAATTTGGCAATCCCTGGCGATCGCTGAAAAACAAAGATTTTTACGCCATGTTAAACCCTACTGGGAAAGTCATCGTCATCGAGTCCACAGTGCGATCGCTCGGCAAATTGAGCAAAAAGTTGCAGCAGGACAATTACATCTCTTGGCAGGACGTATTCAAGCCTACAATGAAGATGCCGAAGGAGTAAATGTATCGATTCGCGAGCGATGTAGCAACTATATAAAGAACTTACGAGTAGGTGCAGTGATTAACTGTACGGGGTCGGAATGCAACTATCACCGATTGCAACATCCTCTAATTAAAAATTTACTCAGTTCTGGTCTGATTAAACCAGATCCCCTCAATCTTGGTTTAGATGTAGCTGACGACGGCACACTGATTGATGCAGCAGGGGCAAGATCTACTTTTCTTTTTACTCTCGGTTCGCCTCAAAAAGGCTGTCTTTGGGAAACAACTGCGGTATCTGAAATTCGTCAGCAAGCTCAGACATTAGCACAGCAATTACTTGCTCTAGAGATGAAAAATGATTCTTTAAACAGATCTTTTATCATTCCAGAACAACAGCCTGTTTGGTATTACGAAATTTAATTTTACCAATGGATAATAAACAGTTATAGCAGTCGAAGTAAAGGTTAGGACAAGAAAAATTTTATCTCGCGCAAAGGCGCAAAGACGCAAAGGGTCTAGGAGATGACTTAATCTATTGTTCGATGGCTATAATTAATAATTGTCCATTGAATTATCAATTATTTAAAAGGATTAAGATACAAATCTTTCTGAGACTCCAAACCAACTTCAAACTGACAATGCGATCGCGCACGGGCAATACAAAGCAATACGTATCCAGCTTTTATTTGTTCTGGTTTAAGACAAATGGCTTGAGATTGGTCTACTTTGCCACTAATTAATTTGGCAGCGCAGGTAATACAAGCTCCATAGCGACAACCGACAGGTAAGGGCAATCCAGCTTGCTCCACTGCCTCTAAAATATATTTATCTTCAGATATTTCCAAGGTAAAGTTATCTCGATTGAGCAATTCGATGCGATACGTTTTCATAGCCAAATATCGGAAGTACAATCGCCTCCTGGATAACGCATTTCATGGGCGCGGGCTGCCCCGTTTGGTTCTTTACCAAAGTCTAGATAAAAATCTTGATTGAGAGACAGTCCTCCCTTATCTTGATCGCAATCGATTTGTAGCAAGTAAGAACCTTTTTTGGCTAAATCTGGATAAAATTGGTTATCCCAAGTGCTAAATAGCGAACTAGTAACGTATAAGCGTTTGCCATCTAGACTCAGTTGCAACATTTGTGGCCCGCCGTGCAGTTTTTGTCCTTTAACTTCAATATTTTTACCCAACAATCCTCCACACCAAACTTGTCCTGTTAGCTTAGGTTTGGCAGGATCGCTGATATCATACTGACGAATATCGCCATGTAACCAGTTAGAAAAATAGAGATAGCGATCGTCGAGAGAAATTAAGATATCTGTAATTAAGGAAGGGACGGGAAAAGACCAGCCTTCTAGTTCAACAGCAGGAACATCGATGACTTTTTCGACTTGCCAATAATCATTTTCTTTATACCAATGCCAAATATTACTAGCTAAAGCAGCACCTACATAACCGTGAATACTATCGGGATTATGATGAAAGCGCACTTCTAGGGGAATTAAACCTTCTTCTCCCAAATCGACGCTTTGGATAATTTCGTGTTTCTGCCAATCCCAAAAATGTAGTTGCTGACCGTAATTTCCAGCCGTAACATCGTTAAGATCGAAACCAGGATAGAAGGTTTTGGGTGCAGCCCATTCGCTGCTCACCATGACGTTATGGCGAGGCTGATACCAGAAATCGTAGTTAAATTTCATGCCATTGCTTTGTTCCCAACGACCGATAATTTCAAAGCTCTCATCTAATAGTAAAAAGCCACCTGGAGCATTACCTTGGCTATCTCCTAACATAGAAATCATTAACTGACCGTTAGCCAAACAGTGAACGGTATGAGGTGCGCTAAGATTAGTCTTGTCTTTAATCTCTTCTGGTTCAATGATCTTATGAATTTTGGGTGCTTTGGCATCGGCAGTATCTACAATATAAATGCGACTGGAACGAATTCCTGGTATGACCAAAAATCGACGGGATTTGTTGCTATCCCCATGACAAGAACTACAGGCATTCCAGCCAAAGTGATGCAATTCATCGCCAATATAAGGCATAGTCAGCCGATGAATTATTTGAGAATAGCTAGGAGAATCTGGATCGACATCTATTGTCGCGAGATAATCAGGTTGTTCAATTCCCGTGCCAGTATAAAGAGCGATCGCATATAACAGCTTTTCTGGTTCGGCTTTCATTGCTGCTTGGGGAGAAGCATAGCCAGGGCCACAACATACATCTGCCATTTTTTTACCTCCTCTAAAAAATTCGGTCGAGATTCTGACAATCTACAATCGATAAATCTAAAATCTCAAATAACTCAGTCAACCTTCTCTAATTTATTTTGATTTAAAACAGTTTTAAATGCAATTAAAATTTATTTCAAAAACAAATACAATCTAAAAAATCTAAATGACTCTCTAAGACCACTCTAGCTAATAACTAACAATCAACGATCCTGATTATCTTTACTTCCTACTTAACCCAAATGTTAAATTAATTTTGCATAGTTACTTAGGACTGCTATAGCAACCCCAAATGAGATGAGAAATTTCTACTACCTACTACCTACTACCTAAAAACTAATCAATGTCGTTTCATGAATCAAATAGGACTACTATATGTGCCAACTACTAGGTATGAACTGTAACATTCCCACCGATATTTGCTTTTCCTTCGAGGGTTTTTCAACCAGGGGTGGCAAAACTGACGATCATCGTGATGGATGGGGGATTGCTTTTTTTGAAGGCAAAGGCTGTCAGCTTTTTATAGATTCTAAACCTTCTAGTACTTCTGCTGTAGCCGAATTGGTACGACGGTATCCGATCCATTCTACCCATGTCATCGCCCATATCCGTAAAGCGACTCAAGGAGAGATTCTTCTCGAAAACTGCCATCCTTTTAGTCGAGAATTGTGGGGACGTTATTGGGTATTTGCTCACAATGGCGATTTAGCTGATTTTGAACTTGAATCAGGGCAATTTTATCAGCCTGTGGGAGATACTGACAGCGAAAAGGCTTTTTGTCTGATTTTAGAAACCTTACGTGCAAACTTTCCCCAAAGTAAGCCCCCACTGCCAAAATTGTACTCAGTGCTGAATCAGATTACTAAAAAATTAGCAGCAAAAGGCATATTTAATTATCTGCTTGCCGATGGAGAAAATTTCTTTGCCCATTGTTCTACCCAACTTTGTTACATTGTGCGTCAAGCACCTTTTGCAGCAGCCCATTTAATCGATCGAGATGTTACGGTAGATTTTAACGAATTGACCAACAAGAGCGATCGCGTTGCTGTTATCGCCACTACTCCCTTAACCGACAACGAAATCTGGACTCCCATTTGTTCAGGGGAATTATTGGCTTTTCAGGACGGTTTACCGATTCAATTCAACTTTTAAAGCTTACAGCAGTTTTCAATTGACTAGACTTAAATTAAAGCAAAGAGATAATTTATCTCCATCCTTATATAATCTAGCTTTGATCAGAAAGAGATCGCTTTTTTAGCGAAGAATTAGAAATGGAATTTCAAGACATCAGTTCGATTGAAAAATATCACGCCCACGTTTATTTTGATGAAGTCACCGTCGAACAAGCAAAAATATTGTGTGAAGAAGCAGGAAAAAGGTTTTCAGTAATCGTGGGACGGATGCACCATAGACCTATTGGGCCTCATCCGAGTTGGAGTTGTCAATTAGCTTTCGATCGCAGCAATCATACAGATTTGCTAACCTGGTTAGCCTTAAACAGAAATGATCTGACAATATTGATTCATCCACTTACAGGTAATGATCTAAAAGACCACACTGATTATGCTTCTTGGATGGGAGTACCTCAAGAATTAAATTTAGATGTGTTTAAATAAACAAAATAGCAGGCATTAAGTAAGTCAGCATGACTGTCTGGTATTTTAAGTCCACTGACGAAAGAATGCGCCATTTTCTCCAGCGTTAGTAGTTAATTGTTCTATTTGGGTCATTTGTGCTGTGTTCAAAGGAGTATAATTGCGCGCTACGGTCACGTTGGATTCTAGTTGTTCGGGATTTTCGGCAGCTATGATGCAACAATGTACTCCAGGTAAAGAGAGGCTATACCCCATAGCCTGTTCCATACTAGATAAAAGACCAGGTTGTAATAATTTACCGTAGGCAGGGACTTTCATAGCGATTACACCGACATTTTTTTCTCTTGCTACTGGCAATACGGTACGGGAAAATGGACGGGGATGATGAACATCGGCAGCGTTGAGAGAAATTAAAGTCGTATCAAAATCGTAGCGACGCAACCCCTCGGCAATAACTTCTGGTTCGTGATGTCCTGTAATTCCCGAAAATTTAATTAATCCTTGCTCTTTGGCTTCTTCAACAGCTTTGATTGCGCCTCGATCGCTAAAAATAGTATCTAATTCATCAGTAAAGGAAACGTGGTGTAATTGCCAAGAATCAAGATAATCTGTCTGAAGACGTTTTAATGAACGCTCTAATTCTCGCCAAGCACCATCATAATCTCTGGCTGCGGTTTTACTGTTGAGATAAATGCGATCGCGATAGGTCGGTAAAACTTTACCAAAGCGTTCCTCTGAAGGCCCATAGCTGGCTGCGGTATCGTAATATTTGATCCCTAATTCTAAAGCTTTCTCAATTAAAGCGATCGCTTCAACTTCTAAATCTTCATAGGAAATTGGAGTTTGCCCTGCTCCACCCAAGCCCAAGATTGGTAGACTAATCTGAGTCTCGCCTAATATTCTTTCTGGCATGGATTTGGTTGTTGATGAAGAGGCGTGAGCTGTTTTTTTGATTAAAGCTTGGCTGCCAATAACTGTTGCTGCTGCTACGCTACTTACCAGAAAGTTTCGTCGATTGGTTTTTTGGCTCATAATTTTTGATTTTAGCTTTCAGAAGTATTCTAGCGAGAATATTTCTTGGGTAAAAAATTAACTTTAGCCTTTAATCATTAGCTTTTTCCCAGGATGGTGCAAAAGGTGGTAAAGCCAAACGACAAGAACGCCAGTGACCATAAACTGAAACTCCAAGTTTGCAGCAAGAACCTCTACCTTGACCTCCATCAAACTTGTAAAACCGACAGAAACGGCAATTGGAAGGGGATGGATTAGCTTTTTTAATCTGAGTTTTGTCTCGTTCCAGGGATTCAGTCAGTTTCTGTTTGGTTAGTGTCATGGGTTAAAGAAGCTTTTTCTGTTGATATTTTTTTTATTTGTGATTTTAGTAATACCAACTATCGCGAGGGGGGTTGGCTTTACCAGTAATTTTGAGATCAAGGGATTCTAAATAAGCTAGTCCACAACGAATCTGGGGAATCGTACCTCGCAGTTCGAGATCGAGTTGTCCTTTCAATTCGTAATCTTTGCCTAATTTCGCTCCAGTAATGTTGAAAGCTAAGGCACAATCAGTAGCTAACCGCGACAGTATGGGTTCTTGTTGGTAGCGATCGCAAAATAAAATTTGTAATCGTACTTGAGTAAAGTCATTTCGGTCATCAGAAGTGCTGGAAATGTTGCCTAGTTCGGTTTGGCTCATGGCTTGATACCCATCATGCTCCTCTAGAGAGAAATTAAATCTGCTTTTATTTTCCTTTTTTGAATTGTAATCGCAATCTAAATAAATTTCAAATTAAATAAGATACATTTTCAATTTATTTGTGGTTTACTAGAGACATACGCATTGTTTTAGATAATCTATTTCCACTCTCAAACAAAAGAGGGTTCAATTGTGGTTTTTTGCTCAAAATCATTTCTAATTGGTATTTTCAGCTATCCTACTAAAGGTAGCTACAAGACTTGTCGGCGTGCCTTCTACCTGCGACCTACTTCGCTTCTGTTTGCCTTGAGTTTAGGATTGAGTACAACTTTATCAGGCTGTCTTCCTAATGATTCTGCTAACTCGACTGATACAATTTCCCCCGTTACTTCCTCTGTTGATACAGTTAATTCCAATAGCAACGTTGAAAGTCAGGTAATTCGGATTGGCTATCAAAAGTTTGGCACGCTTTCAATTCTCAAAGCACGGGAGAATTTAGAGCAACGTTTGGCAAATCAGGGAATTTCGGTACAGTGGGTTTTGTTTCCCGCAGGGCCTCAACTACTAGAAGCCTTGAATGCAGGTAGTATTGATTTTGGACATACTGGAGAAGCACCGCCTATCTTCGCTCAAGCTGCTGGTGCGCCTTTGGAGTACGTTGCCAATCAAACACCAAACCCTAAAGGCGAAGGAATTCTGGTACATCAAGACTCAGACATTAAAACAGTAGCGGATCTTAAAGGCAAAAAAATTGCTTTAAATAAAGGGTCTAACGTGCATTTTCTGCTCGTCAAAGCTTTAAAAGCAGGAGGTGTTAAATATGAAGATATTGAAACTGTCTTTTTGCCTCCTGCCGATGCGAGGGCAGCTTTTGAGCAAGGTAGTGTTGATGCCTGGGCGATTTGGGATCCTTTTTATACAGCAGCTAAACAAGCGACAAATGCCCGTGTTCTGGAAGACGGAGAAGGATTAGTAGCAAATCGGGAGTTTTATTTAGCAGCTAAATCTTTTGTCGATCGCTATCCCGAAAGAATTAAGACAATTCTGGAAGAAGCTGAAAAAGCCGATGTTTGGGCAAAGACAAATATTACTGAAGCAGCAAAGCTGTTGTCGCCCCAGTTAGGTATTGACGTGCCAGTACTGGAAGAAGTATTGGAACGTCGTCCTAGTGGGATTGAACCTATTCAACCAGACGTAGTGGCCGATCAGCAGCAGGTAGCAGATACCTTTTACCAACTAAAACTATTACCCAAAACAGTTCGAGTGCAAGAAGTTGCTCGCACAACTAAGCAAAATATAGAGAGATAATTACTATGCAAGTTCTCTGGTTTATTCCCACTCATGGAGATGGTCGTTATTTAGGTACTGGAATCGGCGGACGCTCGACCGATATTACCTATCTAACTCAAATTGCTCAAGCTGTCGATCGCCTGGGCTATACTGGCGCATTATTACCCACAGGGCGTTCTTGCGAAGATGCCTGGATCGTTGCTTCAACTCTAATGGCGCAGACACAACAGATGCGTTTTCTGGTGGCGGTGCGTCCAGGTTTGGTCTCTCCAGGAGTTGCTGCACGGATGGCTGCTACCTTCGATCGCTTGTCTGGGGGACGTTTACTTATCAACGTCGTGACGGGTGGCGATCCAGTTGAATTAGCAGGAGATGGGTTGCACCTGAGTCATCCAGAACGTTACCGACTGACAGATGAATTTCTTACTGCTTGGCGAGAAATTATTAGTGGAGATGAAGCCAATTTTGAAGGGGATTATCTCAATATTCGCGGTGGCAAATTGCTGTTTTCTCCCGTGCAGAAACCCTATCCGCCTTTGTGGTTTGGTGGTTCTTCGGCGATCGCCCAACAGATTGCAGCTAAACACGTAGATGTCTATTTAACCTGGGGAGAAACTCCCAAACAAGTAGCGCAAAAGATTGCTGAAGTACGTCGTTTGGCAGAAGCAGAGGGACGAAAGATCCGCTTCGGGATTCGTTTACACGTTATCGTGCGAGAAACAGAAAGCGAAGCCTGGGATGCAGCTAATCGGTTAATTAAATATGTCGATGAAGAGGCGATCGCTACTGCTCAACAAGCCTATGCCCGTATGGATTCGGAAGGACAAAAGCGGATGAGTCAATTACACACAGGCAAGCGTGAAACCTTAGAAATTAGCCCTAATCTGTGGGCTGGTATTGGTTTGGTTAGAGGTGGGGCTGGAACAGCACTAGTAGGCGATCCAGATACGGTAGCAGCCAGAATGTCCGAGTATGCAGATTTGGGAATTGAGACTTTTATCTTATCGGGCTATCCCCATTTGGAAGAAGCATATCGTGTAGCGGAATTGTTATTCCCGCTTTTACCCCTAGACAATCCGCCAGCAGTTCAGCAGCAAGTAATGTTTAGTCCGTTTGGTGAAATTGTAGCGAATAATAATTTTCCCCAGCAGGAGATTAAGAATCAAGTAGTGACTACTGTTGATTAAAGTAGGGCTTGCTGAATGATCTTAGGGGGAAAAGTAATGAGTAATGGGTAATGGGTAATGGGTAATAAGATTTTAAACAAGAAACAAATAAATTTACTTGCTCCTTGGATAGTTCCAATTCTCCTGATTCTGATTTGGCAAGTATTGGCGCAGATCGGTTGGATTTCTACTAGGGTATTACCTGCACCTGTAGCTGTAGTCAAGGCAGGTATTAATTTAGCTAGTACAGGTGAATTGTACAAACATATTTATGTCAGTGCAGTGCGGGCAATGTGGGGATTTATTATCGGGGGTTTGATTGGCTTTGTCTTAGGTTTGATCAACGGTGTCTTTCGTTGGTCGGAACTTTTATTAGATACCTCGGTACAGATGTTACGCAACATTCCCCATTTAGCGATGATCCCGTTAGTAATTCTCTGGTTTGGCATTGGTGATGTTGGCAGAGTTTTTTTAGTGGCGATCGGAGTTTTATTTCCTATTTATATCAATACCTATCTGGGAATTCGTACTGTCGATCGCGGTTTGTTAGAAATGGGCAAAGTATACGGACTTTCTTTTTGGGAGCTATTTTGGCAGATCATGCTTCCTGGGGCGTTACCGTCAATTTTGGTGGGTGTGCGTTTTGCTTTGGGGATTATGTGGCTGACATTGATTGTGGCAGAGACGATCGCTGCTAACTCTGGCATTGGCTATCTGGCAATGAACGCCCGTGAGTTTATGCAAACAGATGTCGTGGTATTCGCGATTTTATTGTATGCCCTGCTAGGAAAATTAGCAGATGCGATCGCTCGTCTATTAGAAACGAAATTGCTGCAATGGCATCCCAGTTATCAATTTTAAGTAATTTGAGTAATAAGTATATATATGACTATGACTGATAAGGGAGTAGACCTGAAAATTTTAGAGTTAAGTAAAGCCTTTGGTGACAAAAAGATTTTGCAACAACTAGATTTAGAACTTGCCCCTGGAGAATTTGTGGTGATCGTCGGACGTAGTGGGTGCGGTAAAAGTACCCTGCTAAGACTAATTGCTGGGCTGGAAACTCCCACCAGTGGAGGCGTATTAATTGACGGAGAACCTTTTAAAAAATTAAACCAGTCCGCACGCATGATGTTTCAGGATGAGCGACTATTGCTGTGGAAACGAGTTTTAGAAAATGTCGGCTTGGGACTACGGGGTAATTGGCAACCTCAAGCTATGTGGGCTTTAGAGCAAGTTGGTTTAGGCGATCGCGCTCATGACTGGATTGCTCAACTTTCTGGCGGACAACGTCAACGAGTTGCCTTAGCACGAGCCTTAGTTAGCCAACCGCGCTTACTGCTGTTAGATGAGCCTTTAGGTGCGCTAGATGCCTTGACCCGTATCGAAATGCAGCATTTAATCGAACATTTATGGCAGTCACAACAATTTACGACCTTACTAATTACTCACGATGTGGAAGAAGCAGTCACACTAGCCGATCGCGTCGTCTTATTAGAAGCAGGTCGAGTGGAGTTGGATATACCCGTTCCTCTGCCTCGTCCCCGTCACCGTGGTGATGCTATGTTTGCTGCTTTAGTAGAACGTATTTTAGAGCGTGTACTGAACAGTAAAACCGTTTCTAGAAAACAAACTGCCGACAGACAATTCGTAATTCATAATAGCAACTGATGTTACGCAGAGAAAAGTTAGTAATTACAAGATGTAGGGAGACTGGGAGATGGGGAGATAGGGAGATAATTATTGCCCCAAGTCCCCAAGTCCCCAAGTCCCTACGTCAAAACTATAGAGTAAATTAGCAGATGCGTAATATCAGATAGTAATAAGTAATAGCTAATAATGTCGATCGGGCATTTATTCAAGCATCAGGTAATTTAACGAAATTGTCACAGGGTTGGTTTAAGGCGATCGCCGTAATATTAGACAAAGTGGTTTCGGCAATACTATTCAAAGCCTCTACCGTAAAGAAAGCCTGGTGTCCTGTAATAATTACGTTGGGAAAAGTAAGCAACCGTTCAAAGTCATCATCTTGGATAATTTCGCCAGATAAATCTTCAAAAAACAGTTTCCCCTCGTGTTCGTAAACGTCTAGTCCTAAATAACCAATTTGTTGGGATTTTAAACCTCGAATTACCGCTTTTGTATCGATCAACCCCCCACGACTAGTATTAATTAACATCACTTCTGGCTTCATCAGGCTAATTGCTGTGGTGTCGATTAAATGGTGGGTATCGTCCGTAAGGGGACAATGCAGACTAATAATATCTGATTGAGCAAGCAAATCCTCTAAGCTCATATATTCCCCAAATTGCTCGGCAAACTCCTGATGGGGAGACAAATCATAAGCCAGTATCCGACAGCCAAAACCATGCAGAATTTGACCTGTGAGACGACCAATTTTTCCCGTACCAATAATGCCCACCGTACGACCATGCAAATCGAAACCCAGTAGTCCATTTAGGGCAAAGTTACCTTCACGGACACGATAATAAGCCCGATGTATTTTGCGATTGAGAGTTAAAATTAAGGCGATCGCATGTTCGGCTACGGCATAAGGAGAATAGGCTGGTACTCGGACGACGGCAAGTCCAAATTCTTCAGCAGCATTAAGATCGACGTTGTTATACCCCGCACATCTCAGGGCAATTAATTTAACCTCTTGGTTACTCAAGATTTCAATTGTCTGACGATCCAGGCGATCGTTGACAAAAACACATACAGCCTCAAACCCAGAGGCTAAACTTGCCGTCTGCGCATCTAAACCAGCATCTAAAAACTTGAGTTCATGACCATATTTTTGATTAACTTGAGCCAAAAATTGGCGATCGTAAGGTTTAGCACTAAATACCGCAACTTTCATTCATTTACCCAAAAATTAACAGCTAAAGAAAATTAACCCACTACATACTACATACTACCTACTACCTACTCTTAGCAGATTGATTAGTGCGTAACATCAGTTAATTAGCAGCCATTCATGTAGATTGTTTCGCCATTTCCATAAAGATATCGTGAGTACTATGGGCATCTTCTCCTTTATGCGGTTTTCTTTGAATATAACTTCCATCTGATTGTAATTCCCACGCCTTACGATTATCCGCCAACATGACCCCCAAAATTTCCTGGAGATCGCGAAAAATTTCGGGACTTTCGATCGGCGTAACCGCTTCGACGCGACGACTCAAATTACGGGTCATCCAGTCGGCGCTACCAATATAAATTTCTTCTTCACCGTTGTTATGAAAGTAGAAAATGCGCGAATGTTCTAAGAAACGTCCAATAATACTAATTACGCGAATATTATCACTAATTTTGGGCAATCCTGGGCGCAGACAGCAAATTCCGCGAATAATTAAATCAATTTCAACTCCAGCCTGAGAAGCTTCATACAGCGCCTGAATTACTGGCTGATCGACTAGGGAGTTCATTTTGGCGACAATCCGTCCTGTTTTACCCTGACGGCAATTCTCCGCCTCGCGATCGATCATCTCGATCATGCGCTCTCGTAGATTAACTGGAGCAACCAGCAGCTTACGATAGGATTTCTGTCGCGAATAGCCAGTTAAAAAATTAAATAAATCCGTTAAATCTGCGCCCAAGTCCTCTCGACAGCTAAATAGACTCAAATCCGTGTAGAGCTTTGCCGTTTTAGGATTATAGTTGCCTGTACCAATATGAACATAACGGTGAATTTTTTCTTTTTCTTGCCGAACTACTAAAGTAATTTTAGTGTGGGTTTTCAGTCCTGCAACACCATAAACAACATGAACCCCAGAGTTCTCTAGTTTTTTCGCCCAAAGAATATTATTTTCTTCATCAAAACGAGCCTTAAGCTCTACTAATGCCACTACCTGCTTATCATTCTGGGCTGCGGCAATCAAAGCTTTGACAATAGGTGAATCTCCCGAGGTACGATAGAGAGTTATTTTGATCGCTAGGACATTAGGATCGTAGGCAGCTTCGGTGACAAACCGCAGCACAGTGTTGCTAAATGAATGATAGGGATGATGTACTAGCAGATCTCCATTACGAATCACGCTAAAAAAGTTCTCTCCGTCGCCTGTAGATTCATCTTCTTCTTGCTGTAACCGACTCAAGCGACCAGGTAGTACCGAGTTCCAGGGTTCGTCTTTAAGATCGCGAAGAGGTAGAGATAAGAAAGAGATTAAATCGCCCAAGCTGAGTAAGCCATCAACGTCATAAACATCGTTTTCTTCTAAACTAAGTTCTTGCATAATCATCGAGCGCAATTCAGCAGGAATCGAGGCTTCTACTTCTAACCGTACCGACGAACCCCCAATGCGTCTTTTTTGTAGCTCTTTTTCAATTGCCAGTAATAAATCATCTGCCTCATCTTCTTCGACGGAAAGATCGGCATTACGAGTTAGTCGAAAAGCATAGGACTCCAAGATATTCATTCCAGGGAATAAATACTCTAAATTATGAGTCACAATCTGTTCTATCGGCACTCCTGTCCAAACTCCAGCATTACCTCGATATTTTTGTCTTAATTCTTCTGGCAAAGCAATGAAGCGAGGTAGTACTTTAGGAACTTTCACTCTGGCAAATAATTCATGCTCGATTTGAGGATCTTTTAAAATCACTGCCAGATTCAAGCTGAGATTAGAGATATAGGGAAAAGGATGAGAGGGATCTACAGCCAGAGGAGTTAAAACAGGAAAAATATAGTCCTCAAAATAACTATTGATATAGGATCGTTGTTCTTGATTGAGATCGACATAATTTAACAAATGAATCCCTGATTTAACCAAGGATTTTTTCAGTACTTTTTCAAAATGCCGATGTTGCTCTTGAAACATCGGTGTCAAAACTTTGGTGATCGCCTCTAGCTGCTGTTGGGCTGTACGACCATCCATTGATAGTTTACTCACTCCCGCTGCCACCTGTTTTTTTAAAGCAGCAATTCTGACCATGAAAAATTCATCTAGGTTCGAGCTAAAAATCGACAGAAATTTAAGACGTTCTAGTAACGGCGTTCTTTCATCTAGTGCTTCAGCTAAAACTCGTCGATTAAATTCTAGCCAACTCAATTCTCGATTGAAATAGTATTGAGGATCGTTGAGATTGATGGCACTATTGACGGATTTGGTACTAGTCATTGTTTGCGGGATTACCGAATTAATATGCAGAGAGCTTTAGATATTTTAGGCAATAAACCTGGTTCTTAGAATCTTATCTTCAATGGATGTAGCCATTTCATCTGCCTATGGTTGTAAATATGGTAATAAATGCTCTCTAAGGATTGATTAAGAACTGACGTTACCCACAGAAGAGTTAGTAATTACAACTATGTAGGGAGATTGGGAGATGGGGAGATAGTTTATTTTCCAAGGTCATAATACACAATTTAAATGCGTACAAGCTTATCTAAATATGAAAGCCAAAAATCTTAGGAAAACTCAATGATTAGAGGTTGATCTGGCACATCTAGAGGAATTTGTGTTGGATTCATCAATTGTTTTTTCGGTTTAGTATAATCCTCCAAAGTGTATATTTTTGCTTGGGCAAATGTTTGTGCTAAAACCAGTTGTACCTTCTGATTAGGCACTTCAATTGCTTTCTTGGTGTTGAGGTCAAATCCTGATGTTTCTTGCCATAAAACTAAATAAAACTTGCCGTCGCTTTTTTGTAGCAGAAGGTGATGTAGATTGCTAGTGTTACCGCTTAAACTGTAATTTAAAGTACCAGTCGTAAATTTGCTGCCACCTGGATCTTGTAAGAGCTGAATCAAAGCCTTAAGACTGACAAAACTGGGCTTGACTTCACCATTATTACGTAACAAACCAAACTCCAAACCGCTAATATCCCGTTTGGGATTGTAATGAAGATCCATCAGCTCATAGCCAAAAGTTTGCTTAATTCCCTGCTTAAATTGCTCTAAAAACATTCGCGGAATATACTTTTGTGCAATGTTTTCGGGGACTGCCAGGTGTCCTTCTTGTGTATTGATGGCATTGTGATAGCCAGTCTCTGTCGTCATAACAGGTTTTCCTGGTGCATATTTATGAGAAAGGCCGATCCCATAGGGAATACTGCCGTATCCATTTGCGCCCCAGCCCGCAGTTCCAGGATAATGACCAGAAAAATAGTTGTGTAAAACACCATAGTCCACAAAATTGCTCATATTCCCTACGGCAATATATGCTTCTTCTGAAGTCAAAGATGGCCCTAAAACAGGTAAAGCACTAGTTTGAGCATCGCTTTTCATCAATTGGTAAAGTTGCTCCGTATATTGACGTAAAGTTTGCACCCAGTTACTGTCACCGCTGAGATCGTACTCATTTGGGCCTTCTACTGCCTCAACCACATCGCCAAGTTCTTTAACCAGAGCAAGTCCTTGTTGTGGAGTGCCACCACGGGGATCAAAAATCAGAGTGGTACTAATGCCATTGCTTTTTAATTCTCGAAGGCGATCAAGGTAACCATTAAGATTGCGAACTCCACCATCTCGAATGTGATGGACTCCCAATTCTAATAATTTGGGTTTAACAATTTCTTGGTACTTTTGATAGTAATTAGTATCGTTATAATATAAATGAGTATTGATTCCAATCGAGTCAACAAAAGAGTAGGCAGTGCGAGCTTTTTCTGAGGTTGCATTGACGGATGGAGAAATAAGTAGACTACAAGCAATTATGACAGGGCAAAACAAACTCAATACATAATACCTGTAATAACGTTTCCAGTGTTTAAATAATATATTCATCACGACTGATACTAAATCCGATTCTCAAAAATAACTTGGTGGTAAGCAGTTTAATTACCCATTACCCATTACCCATTACCCATTACCCATTACCCATTACCCATTACCCATTACCCATTACCTATTACCCATTACCTTCTTCATAGAGATTGTATTTACAAGCAGCTATACCCAGTCCTAAAAAACCCCAAAGAATAATACCAGGCGCTCCAATTTGTTGACGACCAAAGATTAAACCGACCAGGGAACAAAAACTAATGGCACGGCAGATACTCACAAATGGATTCAGATTAAACATCGCATCTTGAAACAGCCTCATAATAAGTAGAAGTATTCCCCCTAGATAAAAACTACCTCCAAACCAGCCTAAAGATAAAAGTATATCCAGAACGCCACTATCGAGAATTTCCTGCTTTTCCATTCCATTCCCCATAACATTCATCAAAGCCTTGTCTATTTCTTGACTATACAAAGCTTTTCTGTCGTTAGAACTTTGGTCAGCCTCAAGATTAAATAGAGTTTCCAGGCGAGGGGTGATTCTCTCAGCAAATGGGTCTATGGTAGTTAAGGGAATTACACCTAATATAAGCACCATCAGAATAATAGCTATCCGAATCCGCAGCTTGGACTTAATAAAGCTTAGATGAGTTAGTAATCCCACAAACCACATGATCCAAGCACCGCGCACTAGGGTGAGTAAAAATGCTAAATAGCCAATGACAGAAATAGCCCGAGCAAAAGCTCCTTGTTGATTTAGTAGCATTAGTAAACCTACCATCATAAAAACGGCAAAGACTCCAGGGGAATGCATTGTACTCCAGACGCGAATCTGCAAAGGTTCAGCAGATCCAGCACTAATCATATTGGTATTTGTCAACCATACCCCGTCCCAATCAGGCGCGACTAAATATTGGATTATTCCATAAATTCCCATGACTAAAACACCCCAAGTAAAAATGCGTTCAAGATTTTGACGATAACTTGGGTAGTTGCGCCAATTGGCAAATAAGTGGAAGCCAAATAGAACTGGAACTAGCCACTCCAATAGAGCTATAGTCACTGGTATCGGTGAGCTTTGAATTAGGCCAACAAGATAAGCGTAAGCAAGACCGATAAAACTTAGAATAAAAGGAAGTCCACCTTGACGATTGATCTTGGGCAAATGTTTCCCCAGAGTAACGAGCGTGATCAACAGCACTAGATAAGGAGCGAGCAAGATAGGACTAGGATCTGTAAAACTACCGCGATAATCGGCAAGACGACGAACCAGGGGAGTCAGAAACCACATCCACCAGCTAAACCCGATGTAAAGAATAGGATAGCGAAAATAGAGGAAGACGCCTATTATAAAAGCTCCTCCAGGAAAAGCTAAATTGAGAATCTTGCCCGCACCAGCTACAATCAACAGAGTTGAAAGCAGTAACAATCCTAAGATTGCCATCCAAGCAGACGCAGGTTGCAACCTAATCGAAAAACCTTTTTTAACAGAAGGAGTAGTTAAAGATATCTGCTTGGGAACCATTATTTTTGTTCTTAATCTCCTGATGCACTAAATAGTTTGATTTTGCGATTCGGCGATCGCATTTAACTTTTATTTTGCCAACTCTGCCAACCCAACCAATGTCCATCAAGAGAAGCACGCCATTTCTGGGTAGCCACTTTGCCCTGACTGGGTAAAAATCGCCACCACTGGATTAAACCAAAAGCTTGTCGCGTACCTACCAGGATCGACCACAATACATAGATAAATCTTTGCAGGAAATTTAGATGTTCTAGCAAGATGAATGTTTGATTATGGATGGCATTTGCCAGAGCTGTGGCATTAAACTTAAATACTCTTTGATCCTCGTCAAAACGCTTTCCTAGATAGTGATCGACTGCTACTGCTGGATCGTAGATTAGCTTCCAACCTGCCTCCTTACACTGGAGACCTAAAGATAGTTCCCAATGCACTTGAGCGCCTGAGCCTCGTAATCGTTCATCAAAACGGATTTTTTTGAGGAGAATGCGTCGATAACTACAATTGACTCCCTTAAGCACGTCCACCTCGCGGGGTTCTCCCTCTCCTAGATGATGATTACCAATTAAGTTGCCAAACCACCGAAGTCGTCCTACAACATCAGAAGCACCAGGATGGGAAGTAGCATCTTGTAGTTCTGTGCCTAGATAAAGCCAGTCTCGACCCCCTACCCCTCCTACTTGTTCGTCGGCGATAAAGTGAGCCTCAATCCGTTCTAACCAATCATGGTGAGGTGCAGCATCATCATCAGTTATGGCAATGATATCGCCTCGTGCTACATCAAGTCCTGCATTCATCGCCAGCACGACCCCTGGAACATTGACTACAACTTTGCGTAGTGGTAATACTTCAGAGTTGAAACTGTCTAGAAATTCCCAAGTTTCAGTATCAGTATCTCTTACTACTACTAAAACTTCGTCTGCTAATCGAGTTTGCTTTTGCAATGCTGCTAAACATCTGGCTAAATCTTGGGAACGACGATAAGTAGGAATGAGAACGGTGATCGACATAGTAATACTAAATCTTTTTCCTAGCAACAATACATAATTTGCCTGCGAATCCAGGTAACAGATAAGCAACTATCTTGGCTACCAGAGAAGTTCCTTGCTTTTGAAACAGACAGATTTCACAACCTTCAGCTTTCAAGAAACGACGAATTTCAGATGCATTTGTCCAGTAAACTGCATCGGCATCATTGCCAACCATGACTGTTGCTAAATCTATTTCACGAGCTTGGAAGGCATTTACGCCTAACTCAGCTTTAAGACAACGCCATATATTGACAAAGACTAAAGCGATCGCCTCGCGCCAGCTAGTTATCCCCATATAGGGAGTACGATTTCTGAGCAGATCTAAAGTTATCCGCATCGCTACCAACGGAGAGGTTAAATTGGGAGCCATCAGAATAATATGCCCTCCTGGTTTTACGACTCGAACCATTTCCTGGAGAAACTTCTGGGGAAACTGCACATGTTCGATCGCATTCATTGAACCCACCGCAGCATAATGATCGCTGGGGATATTCTGAGCATTTTGGAAGTCGGCAATACAAAATATGTCTGATTCATCGTTAGTAGACAAAAATTTCTCGGAAACGTCACTTCCTTGAGCAGCAAATCCTGCTTGCCTGAGTAAGAGGGTACTTGTCCCCACTCCACAACCCACATCTATGACGGGATCGTCGATCTTGACAAATCTCTTAAACAGATTGACATAGGGCGTAAACATCGCTGTTGGTTGATTTCGGAGTACCTCTGCATAAGAGTCCGAACCGCGATAGTAATCTAACATTTGGCTCATAATGGCATGTCCTGTTGATTATTTGATTTGTATGGCAGAGTTTACAAGTAGGTGGGTGTAATTAAATTGGAAATGAGGTTAGGGAGTAACAAGTAACGAGTAACGAGTAACGAGTAACGAGTAATATGCGGAGCGGTATCTCCCCGTCGGCTTTTGGGTGGGAATCTTCCTACCCAAAACGCGACGGAAACTATGCGAGACAAGTCCTTTAGGACGAGTAACAAATAGCTCTAAGGGTAGGGGTTTGATCAATTATTTTGCCTACCTACTTAATTCGATCAAAAGTCCTTGATTGGTTACTAATTGACAAGGAGCAAAATCAGTAAAATATTTAACTCTTCCTTTTCTTTCTTGGGCGATATCTAATAGCAGTTGTTCCCCAGGTTTCATAATGCCGTCTTCCACAAAATGTTTATCACAATTATCTAAGTAAACAAAACCTGGATGTTTTAGTTTGGATAAAGAGGATTTAACACAATCACTTCTTTGTAAACCATCAATTAAAACAAAATCGAAATAATCATCTGCTAAAGCTGATAAATCGGTGTAGTTACTACGTTCTCGATATTCGTAGGTAATATTATTCACATTTTTTTGCTTGATAATTTCGCAGACTTTCTCGTACCAAGCTCGATTGTGTTCGATACTATAAACATGCTCACATTGTTGAGCTAACCACACAGTAGACATTCCAGAACCAAATTCTAAAATTTTCCAGTCTGGTTGAATTAAATTTTCTAGTTCATTAATCGCTCGATAAGCAATCCAAGGTTTAAGTGGTCGATAACCTACAGTTTTGCGTAACAAAGTGCCAATCAAAGCTTTGGGCATAGATGTTGTCAAGCCAGTAAAATCTACCAGATTACCTCTAGCATCATGAAACCTAGTTTTTTTGTCTTCTTCGCCCCGAATTATCCATTCAATTACGTTCATTTATAGTTACCTCAATTTGATGTAAGTAGATTTATCAACGCTTAGATATATGCCCTAAAGCTGATAATTAATTTTGACTAGCTGTTTCTTCTGTCGGTGAGAAGGAATAGATCTTTTTGGCAGGATGAATTACTGAAGTGATATTCTGCATCTCCCAAAGCTTGGCATAGCGAACATATTCACGGGTTGCCCCTAGCATGGCGTGGATCAGTCCCCTGGTACCCAGCAGGAAATTATATCTGGCAATATAAATCCAGAGAAACCTCAGAATAGGTCGCAGAAAAACGATTAAACCATTAACGCGATAACCTTGTTCATGAAGTGTTTCCGCTTCCAGAATAGAGTAGCGATTAAGGGCTGCTATATATTCATTCATCATATTGCCACCCCAATGAATCAAAACACCTTCTAGAGGAATGGCCTTGCCTGGAAATTTAACTTCCTCATGGACTTTCATGGTGGGATCATAGTAACTAGAACATCTATTAAACAAGCGGACAAAATTACTTCTTTTACTAGGACGGGAAATATTAGGCAGTAAAATACCTAAGAAATCTCCTCGTCGATCTAACGAATAACCATCACGTTCATCCATCGGGCTATTTAAAACCTTTCTAATCGAGATTTCTAACTCAGATGTGACAATTTCATCGGCATCCAGGAAAAATACCCAATCATGAATAGCCAAGGATAGAGCCTTATTTCGTTGGATTGCATACCCTAGCCATTCCTGCTCATAGACAATAGCCCCTAAAGAGGCAGCGATTTTTTTAGTCTGGTCAGTACTACCTGAATCTAATATGAGTACCTCATCAGCCCAAAGAACACTTTGAATACATCGCTTGATGAACTGTTCCTCATTCTTGGTCAATATAATTACTGAAAGGGCTATCATAAATAACTCTGTGATGGTTTTTTATAATTTTGCAGATATTATGAATTACTTTTGTAGGGTTTGGTGGTGAGAAAAAAGTAACTATTAAGTGAGATATTAAAAACAAGTGTCATCTTACGAACAGAATTTAAAATTACACAGCTTTAAAGTTAAAAGCTAACTGTTTTAATTGTCTAGCTAGAAAAAACTGTCAAAACCCTTCAAATTACACTAAAAATAGTTTAGCTTTATCGCACAAACAGCTTGTCAGTCATTGTCTCCAGGAATTAGCTTAAAAGCCAATACTTCTTCTTAATCATTAATTAATCATTTTTCGCCAGCTTACTTTTTATATTACTTTTGGCTTACTAAACAAGGGTTTCTAATTAGTCTATTTAATCTACACTGAGAGTCAATTCTGGATTAGTTGCCTACCAAGGGAAACATTGATTGCTCAAGAAAATTAGTTTGTTTTTGAGGAAAACAAGCGTTGTAGTATATGACCACTGCTCATCGCACATTAACTTCTCGCTAATTATTTTGATTGTGTTTTATTTACTGAGAAAAAAAGGACTAAATTCAGTCAAATCTAGTCAAAAATCAAAAAAGTAAAATAATGAAAATAGCTTTAGTACATGATTATTTAACGCAACTCGGTGGAGCAGAAAGAGTTTTTGAATTATTATGTCAATTTTTTACTCAGGCGGATGTCTTCTCATCTGTTTACGATCCTGAGAACACGATCGATCTTCAAGGACACTCTGTTAAAACAACTTTTCTCCAAAAACTACCAGGAGCCAAAAAGAATTTTCGTCTTTTAGCGCCTGTATATTACTTAGCTTTTCGTCAACTCGATCTACAAGACTACGATCTGATCATTAGCAGCACTTCCAGCTTTGCCAAAGGAGTAAGAAAAAGACCTGGAGCAATGCACATTTGTTTCTGTCATAATGTGACTCGTTTTCTCTGGGATACGAAAACTTATCTAGAAGAATATAGTAGTTTTAAGCGACTTTCTTCCTTAATTAATCCCGTAATTAAATCCTTACGCGAACAAGACTTACGGTATGCTCAAGAACCAGACTTATATATCGCCAACTCTAGTACTGTCGCCAAAAGAATCAAACAGATATACAACAGAAAATCTTTGGTAATAAATTATCCGATTAATACCAATAAGTTTATTTTTTCGGCCGAAAAAGAAGATTATTACTTAATCTCATCGCGCATAATTAGTTATAAAAGATTAGATATTGCGATCGAAACGTTTAACTGGTTAGGATTACCGCTGATTATTATTGGAGATGGCCCAGAGCGTAAACGTTTGGAAGCGAAGTCTTCAGACAATATCAAGTTTTTGGGTTATGTAGATGACGAGTGGCGTACTCATCTAATGGCCAAAGCCAAGGCTTTAGTTGTCATTGCGCTTGAAGATTATGGTTTAGTGCCGATAGAAGCCAATGCCAGCGGTACTCCTGTTATTGCCTATGGCGCGGGAGGAGTTTTAGATACTCAAATTTCTGAGGAAACTGGGGTGCTGTTTAATCCCCAGTCTCCTGATGCTTTGCAAGCAGCAATCAAACAAGTAGAAAGCCAAGAGTGGAATTATGCCAAAATTCGCGAACATGCAGTCAATAATTTTTCTGAGTCAGTATTTTTTGAACAAATAATCAAAGTTATTGAAGAGTTTTGTGGTCAGTCTACTGTAGATGATTTAAACATTAATTTCGAGTGTTTGGCTGACACAGTTGCAGCAGGAGCTAAACAATGAGTCGTCAGAATATCAGAGACTTAGAAACAGAAAGTGACTTAGGTTATGGACAGCTATTTGCCAAGCTTTGGCAGGAACGTTTCTTGTTTGCTGGGGTTTTTGGCGGTGTATTGGCTCTTGCTATTCCTCTAATTTTGATTAAAAAGCCTGTTTATCAAAGTACGATGCAAGTATTAGTAGAATCCAACTATCAAGCAAAAGAACTCCAAAGTGATGTCGAAAGTGAATTTGCTGATGCGACTGTGGAGATCGATTATGCTACTCACTTAAAAGTATTAAAGAGTTCGGAAATCTTAAAAAGAGCAATTAAAAAGTTGGGGCTAAAAGATTCGGAGCATACAGTTCCCGAAATTATACAAGAATTGCGAGAATCCCTAACCGTATATCGACTTGTGGAAGAAGAATCAACATCGGAGAGTGGAACTGAAACTAATATTATCCAAACTATCTATACTGGTGGCGATCCTCAAGAAACCAAGCGAGTTTTACAAGCAATCCAAGAAGTTTATCTCAATTACAATCTCGAACAACAAGAAAAGCGCCTTCAAGATGGATTAACTTTTATCAACAATCAAATTCCCCACGCACGGAATGATCTGGTTGAAGCAGAAGCAGCTTTAACCCAATTAAGCAAAAAGCATAGTTTAGTTTCTCCAGAATCAGAAGCGATCGCTTTGGAAGAAAATATTCGGGATGTTGCTAAACAAAGAGCCGCCTTGAAAGCCCAACAGCGTGAATTTATCGGCGACTACAATAGCTTACAAAAGCAATTGGGATTATCAGCAGAAGATACTCGCGTTCTATCTAGTTTAAATCAATCCCGCCGTTATCAAGATTTACAAAAAAGATTACAAGAAACTGAAATTCGCCTGGCTAATGAGTCCAAAAAATATACCAATAATAATCCTCTAATTCAAAGTCTTAAGGATGAACGGGATGTCCAACGAGATTTGATCATCCAGCAAACCCAGCGGATTTTAGGTAAAAGAGCTAGTAATTCTGACTTGGTAATCGCATCTGTGCAAAAACAAGGACAATTTTTGGGCAGCAATAATTCCCAGAAAATTACGGAAATACAAGTTAAGTTACAAGGCATCCATGAACGAGACATCAGCTTAGCAAGGACTCAAGCCACACTAAAGCAACAGTTAGTCAATTTTCCTGAATTGATTGCTGGCTATAGAAATCTTGCTCAAGAAGCGCAAGTCAAAAGAGATGCCATACAAAGACTATTAAAAGCTAAGCAAGAGCTAGAAATTGAATTAAATCGCGGTGGTTTTAATTGGCAGGTTATCGAACCACCACTGTTGGGCGAGAAAATTGCCCCTAGTTTACCAAAGGATCTGTTTTTGAGTTTTATAGTTGCTTCTTTTCTGGGGGGATTGTCGGTATTCTTTAAAAGTGCGGTTGATGAACGAATTACCAATCCTCTGGAAATTAAACGTCAAACTGCTTTACCTATTTTAGGGACTACCCCTGGATTGCATCTATCTTATTCTGAACGTCTTTTCGCACAAGTTTCTTTTCTATCTACCCCTCACCCGACTAACACCATTAAGGAAATAATTCAGTGGAATCCGTTTCGCGAGGCGATAGATTTAATTTACGAAAACTTTAGATTAACCCGTACCAGTCCACCGATTAAATCTTTGGCGGTAACCAGCGCCATCTCTGGAGAAGGTAAATCTACTTTTGTCTTGGGTTTAGCTTTAAGTGCAGCTCGTCATCAGCAAAGAGTGTTGGTAATTGATGCCGATCTTCGTTCTGCTAGTCTCCATGCGCCTTTTAATTTGAATAATGACTGTGGTTTAGCCAATTTTTTGGCAGGGGAAACCAATCATCTTGTGATTGAACAGGTTTCTTTGTTAGGAGAAACCATTGACCTAATTCCTGCTGGCTCTAGACCAACAGATCCAGTTAAGTTACTAAGTTCTTCGAGATTACAAATCCTGATTGACCAATACAAGCAACACTATGACCTAATTTTAGTCGATACTCCTCCAGTAATTGGCATGGCCGATGCGATTACTATTGCCGCTAACTGTGATAGCGCGGTAATGATGATGCGCTTAGATAAGGTCAAATCGGCTCAACTGTTAGACGCTACCGCTTTAATTAGCAAATTAAATGTTTTAGGCATAGTGGCTAATGGTTCTAAAGAAATAGCTCAAGAATACAACAAACAGCCCCAATATTCCTTACCACCCCTAGTTTAATTACCTACTTGGCAAGACAATTATGACTAACATCTTACTCCAAACGTCTAAAATACTTACCTTAGCCATAGATTCGTCTAAAGCTAAAAGCTATTTACCAGTCTGCGATTTAAAATGGCGACAAAAAAATCTTTGGGTAAAAAAGATTTCTCCTGATGCCGAACATAATTTTCCTGCTCTTACTAGACAGCAATGGTTGGAAAATTGTTTACGTAATTCTTGGGTCAAACGAATTTGTGTCGATCGCGCTATAGGAGAACAAGGAATTAAACTTTGGGCAGATACTTGCTACCAAGTCAATAAGCCTATTTTTCTGCGCATCCTTTCTCATCGGGAGTTACCTAATTGTCGTCAGAGTATCTACTGGCAGGTCAAAAGACTTTTCGATTGCCTAGCAGCTTTAACTTTACTCGTAATCGTTAGTCCCTTAATGCTGGCGATCGCTTTACTAATTAAAATTTTTGCTCCAGGGCCAATTTTCTTTGCTCAGTGGCGAGTGGGAGAGAGGGGGAAATTATTTAAGATCTATAAATTTCGGACGATGAAGGTGGATGCCGAAGCTCAACATCATCAATTGATGGGCAACCAAAAAGGTCTACACAAATTATTAGTCGATCCGCGCATTACTCCTCTGGGTAAATGGCTGCGCAAATATAGTCTGGATGAGTTACCTCAGCTATTTAATGTTCTCCGAGGAGAAATGAGTTTAGTTGGGCCTCGTCCCTGGGCTTTGTATGATGCTTTGCGTCTGGATCGCTCTGATGTCAAGAGGTTAAATGCTCTGCCTGGAATTACTGGAGCTTGGCAAGTGAAAAATCGTTCTCGCTTGTTGGATCTACATGCGGTCAGTAAATGCGATTTGGAGTATTTGCATAGCTGGTCTTTAATTCTGGATTTAAAAATCCTCCTCCTAACTGTACCGAAAATTATTTCTGGTTCTGATGCTTATTAAGATACAAATTCCCCTTAAAGTTCCGCTGAAGATGAGTAAATTAATGAAAACAACGCGGTTTTGGCAGGATAATTCCCTAATTTTACGCGAATTTAAGCACTTTCGCGCGATCGCCACCATCGCGATTATCTGTACTGTGCTGGCTGCTTTGTTTGAAGGGGGGACGGTAGGCTTGATCGCCTCTTTTCTCCAGGGACTAACCAACCCCAATGAGCCAGCAATTCGCACAGGGATTGAATGGTTAGATGTCTGGTTTTTAGCCACTAAAGCATCGGCGACGGCAAGAGTTTATCGAATATCGGCTTTAATTCTGGTGGCTATTTGGCTGCGTTCTGCTTTTAGTTATCTGGGAGACTTTTATGCTCAACTGACTCAATCTCGTTTGTGCGATCGCATTCGCGCCAGTTTGTTTGAGCAATTGCAGAGTTTGAATCTAAGCTATTACTCTAATAGTCGTTCAGGGGAATTAATCAATAGTCTGACGACTGAGATCAACCAACTACAGCAAGCTTTTAGCATCTTTTCTGGTCTGATTACGCGGGGGTCTACCTTGCTCGCCTATGTAATTTCCATGTTTTGGATCTCCTGGCAACTTTCTCTGGCTTCGGTGATGCTTTATAGCCTTCTATCAGTTGGTTTATCTAGACTGATTGGGATGGTACGAGAGGCTAGTTTTGCCGTACCCACAACTAATGGTCATCTAGCTTCCGTGGCGATCGAATTTATCAATGGGATTCGGACGGTTACAGCCTCGGCAACGCAAAACTTTGAGCGGGGTAGATTTAAGGTAGCCAGTCAGGAGGTAATGAAGGCGCAAGATCGAGTGGCAAAAATTGGTTGCTCGATCAAACCTTTAGCCGAAGGGGCAGCTAGTACGATTTTGATCGTCATGGTGTTGGTGGCGTTTAATTTATTTATTGTGGATGGCAAATTCCGCGCTGCTTCGCTTTTAACTTTTATGTTCGTGTTATTTCGGATGATGCCCCTAGTACCGCAATTAAACTCAGCCAGGCAGGAGTTAAGCCGTTTCCAAGGTTCTATTGATAATATCAAACAACTTTTAGCCACCCAAGATAAAACTTATTTAACCGATGGCGTAATTGAATTTACGCACTTAAACCAAGGCATAGACTTAGTTTCGGTTGATTTTGGCTACAATCCCCAAGAGTTAATTTTACGCAACATCACTTTAGCGATCGCCAAGGGCAAAACTACCGCGTTAGTCGGCGCTTCTGGGGCAGGAAAAACCACTTTGGTGGACTTAATTCCCCGATTATACGACCCCACCAGAGGGCAAATTCTAGTGGATGGCATCGATCTGCGCGATTTAAAGATTAATTCCCTACGTCAGAAAATGGCTGTAGTTAGCCAAGATACATTTATTTTTAACAATAGCGTCAGATACAACATTGCCTATGGTCTAGGAAATATAGATGAAGAGAAAATTTGGTCAGTAGCTAAATTAGCCAATGCGATGGAATTTATTGAGGAAATGCCCGAAAAAATGGACACCTTGTTAGGCGATCGCGGAGTTCGTTTATCGGGAGGTCAAAGACAGAGATTGGCGATCGCGCGGGCTTTATTGCGCCAACCAGAAATTTTGATTCTTGATGAAGCTACCAGTGCTTTGGATTCTGTAACGGAACGCTTAATTCAAGAGTCTTTAGCCAGACTTTCTTTAGGTCGCACTGTCATTGTCATTGCCCATCGATTATCTACCATCGTTAATGCCGATAAAGTAGTGGTACTTGATGGAGGACGCATTGTTGAGCAAGGAAAATACCAAGATTTGTTAGAGCAGCGCGGCAAGTTATGGCAATACCATCAAATGCAGTATGGTTCGCCTTCAATTAAGACAAATTAAAGCAAATTCAAGTCTGTTTAAGCTATTTAATCAATTTATTTAATCCAAACTACTGAACAAAGTCGTAGTTAATGAAAATTTTACTTACCATTCACCACAATCTAGATCCCAATACAGGAGCGCCTGGCAGCACTCTTAAACTGGGTCAAGAGTACCAAAATCTAGGACACCAGGTAGAATACTACTCCTTTGATAATCTGCCTAGTTGGATTCATGCCAAGGTCAAGTCCTTAGTATTTGCCTGGTTTGTCGCGGTGCATATAGCTAATCTTTGCCGTCGGCAAGCAGTGGAGATAATTGATGCTTCCACGGGTAATGCCTGGATTTGGGCAAAAATGCGTCGCAAGTCTCGTGCCAAACTCCCCCTATTGGTCACGCGCAGTCATGGTTTAGAACATATCGTCCATCTAGAGCAGCTAGAGTCAGCTAAACAAGGAAAATTGCGTCTGAGTTGGAAATATCCTCTATATCATGGTGGCTATCGCCTGTGGGAAGTCGCTACTTCGATGCGCTATGCCGATTTAGTTTTTCAACGCAACCATCATGACTTGGAATATGCCACCGAACAATTGGGCATCAAACCAGAACAGTCCCATGTCGTTCCCTATGGTATTCCCGAAACTTTTATCAATCTTCCCTTTGAGCCATTATTAGACTCTACACCCATAGCGATCGCCCTGGTGGCAACTTATCTTCCCCGCAAAGGCATTGACTATAGCATTCCCGCCCTCAATACCATCCTGGAGCGTTATCCCCAGATTACGGTGAGTATGTTGGGAACTGGTTGTCCAGCCGAGCAGGTTTATGCCGACTTTAAACCAGAGCTGCGCGATCGCGTCCACGTCATGCCTCATTATCACCATGACCAATTACCTACTTTACTTCAAGGACACCAAATTAAGCTTTTTCCCTCTCTGGCAGAAGGATTCGGTATTGTCCTGATCGAAGCCATGGCTTGTGGTCTAGCCCCCATAACTACGGCGATCGATGGTCCCAAAGAAATTGTCACGGATGGACAGGACGGAATTTTAATTCCCCCTCGCGATCGTCAGGCGATCGAGCAAGCTTTAGAACGGTTAATTAGCGATCGCCCCTATTTAGAACAACTGCGTCGCCAGGCCTATGATACCGCTCAAAAATACAGTTGGACAGCCGTTGCCCAACAACAACTCGCTCTCTATGAGAAAGCTTTAGATCGACACCAAGAAAAAGTTAGTAAAGGAGACTTAAACTGTGATTGCCCATCTCAGCCATCAGTTGAATAACATTGAGCCTTTTGAATCTCTGCTCTCAATCGTCATCCCAGTTTTTAATGAAGAGGAAAATATTCTCCAGCTTTATGAACGTCTGGTTAGTGCAGCACCCAGTTGGGATTTAGCTTTTGAAGTGATCCTGGTGGATGATGGCAGCAGCGATAAAACTCTTGGTCTGTTGCGACAACTTCATCAGCAAGATGCTCGATTCAAATATATTAGTTTCTCCCGTAACTTTGGTCATCAAACCGCTGTTAGTGCTGGTCTTCGCTACACCAAAGGCAATGTCATTGCAGTGATGGATGCCGATTTGCAAGATCCGCCAGAAGAACTTTACCGCTTCCTCCACAAGTGGGAGCAAGGTTATCAAGTAATTTATGGCATTCGGACTAAGCGTAAAGAAAATATCTTCAAACGTTCTGCCTATCACGTTTTTTACCGCATCCTAGCTTGGTGTTCTTCCATCGATATTCCCTTGGATTCAGGCGATTTTTGTGTCATGGATCGATCGGTGGTGGATTGGCTCAATGCTCTGCCTGAACGCAATCGTTTTGTAAGAGGCTTACGCTCTTGGGTTGGTTATCGGCAAATTGGTATTCCCTATGAGCGACACATGCGTTTAGCTGGAGAAGTTAAATATACTTTCCAAAAACTTTTACGGCTGGCTTTTGATGGCATCATCAACTTTTCTTACCGACCTTTGCAAATTAGTGGCACTTTCGGTCTGCTAGTCTGCTTGCTCTCCTTTATCGGCATTATCTTTGTGGTGCTACATCGAATTTTAGATTTTAAAGTCTTTGGTTATTCCCCTCAAGATGTTCCTGGTTTTACTTCCTTGGTCTTAGCAGTGCTATTTATTGGTGGAGTGCAACTGTTGACTATGGGCTTATTTGGGGAATATCTCGGGCGAATCTTCGATGAAGTGAAGCAGCGACCTCTTTATATAGTCAAAGAACAAGAAGGTTTTAAAGTCCATGAAGGATCTTATAGCGCCGCTACTCTATTGCCAGGAGACTTAAAACGTTAAATTAGCAGTTTTTTTGACACTTATTACCAGACAGGAGTTTAAATATGAGTTGTATTATGTGTGGAACTCAAGCGAGTCAGGCGATCGCTCAAGGAACAGATTATGAATATCATACCAAGCCAGACACTTTTAAAATAGTCGAATGCTCTGGATGCAAGCATGTATATATTCACCCGATGCCAACGATTGAGGAAATTCCTGCCCTTTATCCATCCACTTATTACACCATAAATCCTCAATCACCTAATTATATTAAGGGTTTTATTCTGGAAACTCAAACCTCAATGGGTGTAAAGCGAACCCTCAAGTTTATCAAAGATCGTTCGATCCATTCTGTGGTTGATATTGGCTGTGGTAACGCCCATCGGCTGCTTAAACTTGCTGATGTTCTTGGTAATCAGGTCAAACTGATTGGCTTGGATTTGCAGCACGAATCATCCACCATCACTGCTGCCCAAGAGAAAGGAGTTGTTCTGGTCGAAGGCAATTTAGAAAGTGATTTGAGTGCCTTACCAGATGGAGAGTGTGATTTTATCATTATGAACCAGGTAATAGAACACCTGCGAGATCCCAAATTAGCCTTACAAGCTTTGCACCAAAAACTATCACCAGAAGGTATATTGCTGATTGAAACTCCCAACGTCGGTGGACTGGATTACCGCCTATTTAAGCAAAGATATTGGGGACATTGGCACATTCCTCGACATCTCAATTTATTTACCCAAAAATCTCTAGCATCCCTAGCAAATCAGACGGGATACAAAGTCATTCAACAGGGTTCTTTGCCATCTCCAGGCCCGTGGATTCTCAGCTTACGCAATTTTATCGGTCTTAACAGTATCAAAAAAAGTACTGGTTCAATTAAATCTTGGGCTGAATTTATCTGCTTTAGAAATTTTTTCGTGGTCAGCTTTTTTACTCTCCTAGATTCCCTAACTATTAAATTAGGAATTCCCTCTTCTAATCAATTTGTAGTAATCGGCAAAAAATAAACATATTTTTTTTTCATTTTTTTCATAGGGAGAGCTTTAGCTTTGAAGCGAAATCAACTTGTTTTACTAGGCTGGATCATCAGTTTTTTATTTTTAGGTCTTGTCCTGCGAGATGTTAATTGGTTCTCAGTCAAAGAAGCCTTAGTCAGAGTACCTTGGATATTTCCGCTGATGATGATCGTCACAACTTGTTCAGGATTTGTCCTGAGATCCTGGCGGTGGCAATTTCTGCTTCCTCGGGGCATCCCTATCCAAGATTCTTTAGGAGCAGTGGTTTTAGGCTATGCTGCCAACAACGTTTTACCAGCCCGCCTGGGTGAAATCGTCCGCGCCCAAGCTATTGGTCAAAAATGCCAGATTAGTCGTTCTCTAGCTTTAGCCAGCATCTTTGTAGAACGGGTTTTTGATGGGCTAGTGCTGACTTGTCTCTTATATTTGGGCATTAGAGGAAGTAATATACCCCCTTGGGCTTCATCCCTAGGAGTTTTAGGATTAAGCCTGTTTGGTAGCGCCCTAACTATAGTCTTACTTTTGGCACTGACTCGCTCTCGATGGGAGAAAAAAATTGAGCGGCTGTCTTCGTCAAAGTTGCGTAACATCCTAAAACAGTTTGGTGGCGGACTAACCTTAGTCTGGAGTAGTCCATTTTTGCCGATCACTATTTTGGGCTTAAGTCTCACTGTTTGGTTAGTTGAGGGCGTTACTTACTACATCGCGATTCAAGCCTTTGAACTACAAGTCCCCACTACGGCAGCTTTGTTTGTAATGGGACTAATTAACTTAGGTATTTTAATTCCTAGTGCGCCAGGATATTTAGGTGCTTTTCACTATTTCGGTATCTTAGCCTTGAGTGCCTGGCAAATTCCTAGAGAAGAAGCTTTAGCTTGCGTGATAGTTATTCATGCTTGTCTCTACTTTCCGATTACTATCTGGGGCTTAGGCTATATTCCCTACTTTGGGTTTTCTTCATTAGGCAAATTGAGCAGTGAAGTTAAGTAAATTGAGTTTAAAATTCTGGCGATCGCACTAAATAAATCAAATAAATTAAGATGGAGTATTAATCTAACCATGAGTCTATTGATTGTCGGTGGTGGGGCAACGGGTTTAGCAGCAGCCTATATTGCTGCCAAGCGAGGAGAACAGGTAACTTTAATCGAGGCTTCTGACAAGCTGGGAGGACTTTTATCTACTTTTGAGGTGGGGGGGACTAGGCTAGAATACTTTTACCATCATTTTTTTACCCACGATCGCGAAATTAATTGGCTACTAGAAGAAATGCATCTTGCTCAGGATGTTCATTTTGTCGAAACCAACATGGGGATGTATCGCTACAGAAAAATTCATCCTTTTGCTACTACCAAGGATTTACTCTTGTTTCCCGAATTGAGCATTATTGATAAACTCCGTTTTGGACTAACCAGCATCTTTTTATCCCGTCAACGTAACTGGCAAAAATATGAAAATATTTCAGCTTTAGACTGGTTCTATAAGTGGGCTGGTAAAAGAGCAACTGACTCAATTTGGCAGCCAATGTTAAAAATTAAATTTGGCGAATATGCCGATCAAATCCCCCTTTCTTGGATGATCGGACGCATGACTCAAAGATTGAAATCTCGTTCTGGTGGTAAAGAAAAATTGGGCTATCTCAAAGGTAGTTTGCAAAGATTAGTCGATGTTTTGGAGTTTCGTCTTAAAGAGTTGGACGTAAAAATTGTTAAAAATGCGCCAGTTACCGAACTTCTGTTAAACAATCAGCAAGTAATCGGGGTCAATACTACTTTAGGCGAGTTTAAGGCGGACAAAACCTTAGTAACGATCCCCACAATCTATTTAGCCAAACTAATTCCCGAAGATTTTGCTAATTATCGCCAGCAATTAGAACAAATTGAATATTTTGGAGCGATTTGCGTGGTAGTTATCTCGCAAAAGCCGTTAAGTAATATTTATTGGCTTAATATTGGCGATCCTGGTTTTGAATTTGGTGGCGTAATTGAACAAACTAACTTTCTACCACCAGCAGAGTATCAAGGATTACACCTTACTTATTTATCTCGTTATGCCACCTGGAATGAAGCAATACTCCACAAAAGCGATGAGGAAATTGCCACTCTTTTTAAAGACCAATTAACCTCAATCTTTCCCGATTTAGACAGTAAAGGAATTAAGGAAATAAAAGTTTTTCGCACTAAGACGGCTGCTACAGTTTGTGACCAAAACTTTTCTCAAAAAATTCCCAATTATAAAACACCAATTCCCAATCTTTATGTTGCCAATATGGCTCATGTATATCCTGATGAAAGAAGTGTAAATAATAGTATTAAGGTGGCTTTAAATGTAGATGCTGTTCTAAAAAGTAATTAACAAATAGATATTAGTAATCAGTAATTATTCAAATGAAATCTAATATAAATAAAAGTTTATTCCAACCATTAGCTAATTTAAAACCAACTCTAGAAAGATCTTTACTAGAGATAATTATTAAAATCTTTAGTGGGGATTCTAGTCGAAGCTATCAATTATTTTTTCTGTTATTAATCGGCATTGTTGCTAGCCTCTCAATTATTTTAATTAATATTGGCATACCGCCTATTAATGCTTTACCGACGGATATCAGTATCTTACTTGAGAGTGGTTGGAGAATTATTAATGGTCAAACTCCCCATCTGGATTACTATTCTCCTCTAGGTATATTTACTAGTTTGCCGATCGCTTTTGGCATGAAAATTAGTTCCCCCTCAGCTTCCTCGATCGCCTATGGTAATGTGCTGCTGTTGGTTATTTTCACCCCTTGGGCATGGTTAATTGCTCGCGATCGCTTATCTGTCCTCAATGCCTTTTTGTTCGCTCTATTTATGGCGTTGCTGCTAGTCACCCCCAGACCATTAGGCAGCCCCATGAGCGAGGTTAGCTATGCTATGCTCTACAATCGGCAGGCATTTGTCTTTTTATCGATGCTTTGCTTGGAAATATTTATTACGCACCGCACTCCCGAAAAAGCTTCAACTAAAAGCCAATTTCTCGGTGGGTTATCAAGTGGTATTTTATTTACTTTAATTTTTTATTGTAAGGTTAATTACTTTGCGATCGCCATATTTGCCATCTTGCTTCATCTCATTTTCTTTCCCTTTTCAAAAGCATGGGTTTTAGGTTTTCTTAGTAGTGTATTCAGTGTGTTTATTGGCATATATATTTTGTTTGATGTCAATTTATTAGCTTATCTTGCCAATATTTCTTTTGCTGCCCAAAGTCAAGACAAAATTCAAAAGCTGCATAATTTAAAAGGAGTATTATTTGATAACTTTTATTGGCTTTATTTGATATTCACGTTAATAGTTATTAATTCTTTAAATCAAAATAAAAACACTCCTGAATTATCTGATTTTTGGCATAAAACTAGACCGCAAATCATCGCCACGTTTGTCGCATTATCGGGAATATTAATTTGTGGTACTAACTCTCAAGCTACAGATATTCCGCTCTTTTTTGTAGCAGGACTCATTTTGTTAGAACAGCTTCGGCGTGAATTTCAACTTCATAATTATTCAGTCAATAGCTTCTCAGGCTTAAAATACTTCTTGACAATTGCGATCGTAACTTTATTTTGTGCTGTAATTCTACTCCAAGATCTCGGCAGTATTACTTCTGCTGTACTGTCAAACAAATTAAAACTTACTACTCTGGCTCAGTCTCAGCAATTACATTCAAAAACGATGTCCGACTTATTAGTAGTAGAAAAGTCCGCTGACTATCCAATCATGATTAATGATGGATTGGATTTAATCAGTCCATACAAATCAAAAGATAGTCGAGTTTTGGCACTGGATTTTGCCAATCCTTTCTCCTTTGCTTTAGAGTTGCCTCCACCCACAGGTGATGCTCTATGGTGGCATTATCACCATACATTCAGCCAAGAATCTTTTCCTGAAGCGGAAAAAGTTTTTCGAGACGTTAATTTAGTAATTATCCCCAAGCAAAGTGATGAAGGTAGTAGTGCTTCTAAGTATATGCAAGAAATATATGGAGACTATTTGCAGCAAAATTTCCAAAAACAAAATGAATCTAAATTTTGGACGTTATGGACTAGGACATTAAAGTAAATCGTTAAATCTTTTGCAGTCGAAAAAAGATTTGGTAACCAGTAATCAATAATTAGTAATTAGTAATCAGTAATCAATCAATCCAATTCCCGTCTACCTTCTAAAGCCCTAGCGAGGGTAACTTCATCAGCATATTCTAAATCCCCGCCCATGGGCAAGCCAAAAGCAATTCTAGTCACTTTAGTGAAAGGTCTAACTAAACCATTGATATACAGCGTCGTGGTTTCCCCTTCAACACTAGGGCTAATCGCCAAAATCACCTCTTTAATTTGCTCTTTAGTTAAGCGACGTACTAAAGCTTCAATATTAAGCTGTTCAGGGCCAATCCCGTCCATGGGAGAAATTACGCCACCCAAGACATGATATAAACCACGATATTCTCGGGTTTTTTCCAAGGCAATAGTGTCACGAGAGTCAGCGACGACACAAATGGTAGTGCGATCGCGATTTTGATTACTACAAATTGCACAAATCGGTTCAGCAGAAAGATGAAAACAAACCTTGCATAAGCCAACCTGCTGTTTAGCAGTAACTAGAGCCTGAGCTAATGCTCGAACTTCTTTTTCAGGACGTTTGATGAGGTGTAAAGCCAGTCTTTGGGCGGTTTTCGGCCCGACTCCTGGTAAAAGCTGTAGCTGCTCAATTAAACGAGCTAAAGGAGGCGTATAAATGGCGAACTCCGATAATTATCTTGATGTCTAAGAAAATGTATTATATCAAATTAGTACTTACTACCGACAAGAGTTACTTAACTAATGTTACGCACCTGCTAATTTACTCTATAGTTTTTGCGTGGGGGTTTGGGGAGATACGGAGATCTCCCTATCTCCCCATCAATTTCAATCAACAAATTAAATACCTGACAGCTTATAGGATATGCTATGAGCTAAAGCTTTTCTCCTATAACTTGACCCAATTTCTGTGAAAATACTGCAAATAGGTTTAGAATGGTTTCCCGAAAGAGCAGGTGGACTGAACCGCTACTACTATGATTGTTGTAATTATTTGCCCCAAGAGGATATTCAACTTGATAGTTTACTTACTGGTTCAAGCAAGATTAATCAGGATTTACCCAGCCGAGTAATAGCTGTTGCTCCCTCTAAGAGTTTACTTTTACAACGCTGGCGGGCAATGAGAAAAAATTATCGTCAGCTAGTAGCACAAGAAAAGTACGATCTGATAGTTTCTCATTTTGCTCTATATACATTTGCTCTTCTAGATCTGATCGGCGATCGCCCTCTTGTTACTCATTTTCATGGCCCTTGGGCATTAGAAAGTGATGTCGAAATTAAACGCCCCATCTCAATTTGGGTTAAAAAACAAATCGAAATAACTGTTTATCGCCGATCATCTCAATTTATCGTCCTGTCTCAAACTTTCCGCGATATTTTACATCAAGAATATCAAGTCCCTCTAGCAAAAATCCACATTATTCCTGGGGGAGTTGACATCGATCGCTTTAACATTGATTTATCCCCCACAGAATCGCGTTGCCAACTCAATTGGCCTCAAGATAGACCAATTATTTTTTGTATTCGTCGTCTAGCTAAACGGATGGGAATAGAGAATTTAATTACAGCAATGGCACAGGTACGCGATCGCTATCCCGATATTCTGCTTTATATTGCGGGGAAAGGTGCATTAGCTACTACTCTACAAACTCAAATTGAAGCATTAGAATTAACCAATCATGTCAAACTGCTAGGATTTATGCCCGATCGACAGCTCCCACTATGTTATCGTGCTGCTAACTTCTCTATTGTCCCTACTATTGCCCTAGAAGGCTTTGGTTTGATCGTAGTGGAATCTTTAGCTGCTGGTACTCCAGTATTAGGAACTCCCATTGGCGGTATTCCCGAAATCTTAAATCCCTTTTGCGCCGATTTAGTTTTGGCGGGGTGCAATCCAGATGAACTTGCTAGAGGAATGATCGAAACTTTATCAGGTAAGCGCATTTTACCGAGTAATCAAGCATGTCTAGATTACGTTCAAACCAACTATAATTGGCAGGCGATCGCGCAGAAAATTAAACTTGTCTATCAAAGTGCCTAAAGAAATCTAGTAAACAAGCTATACAAATGCTATGGCTTGAGCAAAGCTTTTTAACATCGTGTTTAAGGTAAAGTTAGATTTAGCACTACTGTAACCTTGTTGAGCAATGGTTTGAGTCAAATGTCGATCCTCAATCAATTTTTGAATTAATTGACGTAAAGCGATCGCATCTTGAGGTGGAAATAAGTAGCCATTGATGCCGTCTTCAATCAACTCTAAAGCTCCTCCAGCAGCAGTGGCAATTACGGGTTTTTGAGCTAACTGTCCTTCCACAATGACCCGCCCAAAAGGTTCTGGCTCGGTAGAAGTATGAACTATAATATCGCAAGCTTTCATTAACGTCGGAATATCATCACGAAATCCTAACCAATGAACTCTACCTGTTAATTTGGGCGTGGCAGTTAAGGTTTTTAGTTGGAAGACATATTCTCCTTCGCCAAATAAGGCTTCTCCTACCAAAATCACCTGGACTTGAGGCAATTCTTTAACTGCCTCCAGCAGAATATGTTGCCCTTTCCAGTACGAAAGACGACTAAATAAACCAATCAAAGGTGCATTCCCAATCCCTAAGCCGTCACGTACTTTTTCCCTCTCCTCAATCCCGACGCGATCAAATTGTTGAGACTCAAATCCGTTATAGACTACATTTAATAATTCTTTTTTCCCTCCCGCAGCCACAAAAGCCTGACCCGTAGCTTGAGAATTAACCAAAACTTTGGTGGCAAACCGATTGGCTAAAAACACTACAATCTGACGATTTATCTGGCTAAAATGCTTGGCCGTTAAAATATCATGTAGATACCATAAAACTGCTGGGCTTCCTCTTAAAGTTGCTAAGACCGAGGTGATAAAGGCTTTTTGGGAATTAGCTAAAACCAGCTCGTAATCCTTGGCTTCTTTAGCGATCGCTCCTGCCATGTTCCAAAGTTCGGGGATTGCGGTTAAAGAACTCCATCCTCCATTCGTACGTAAGTTGAGCATCTCTGCCGAAGCTTGAGCAACACTCACCTTGACCCCTGCCTTTTCCAACCGTTCACGCAATACTCCGTCACTAAACAACAAAACTTTGCTTCCTTGAGCATAGGCGCTTGACAAGTCCAAAAGACTCAGTTCTGCTCCTCCCATGACTGCTGTATGATCGACAAAAAGAATCTTACGCTGCTTTGTCATTAATTTAGGCAAATTAAATACTAATGATGATTTTTAACCTTGAAGAGCTTGCTTGACTAATTTTTTTCGTACATATGTTCTCATAATAGGCATTAGAGAATAGGTAGAATTATTATTAATTACCAGCGTTCTTTTAACTAAAGAATCAATACTCTGGGCAAATTTAAGTTTATATTGAGATTTTTCCACACAATAAGTTAACTCTTCCAGCGAAACAGGATAACAAGAAATTGCTAGCCAGTAAATAATCTCTTTTTGCAAATCAGATAGATAAAATAATTCTTGCTCCAGCAAGTTACTGATTTCATCAATGAGAATTATATCTTGCCAAACCTGTTCAATATCTTTTTCGATAAAATATTTAAATTCATCTAAGTGATTTTTAATAATATTAAGTATTTGCGGGTTATTTTGGACACTTTTTGCTAAAAACGATAGCTGTTCTGCTTCAAGTAAAATACTACTATGGGAATTAATTATTGCTTCAGTAGTTTGAAAATTAAATCCTTGCAAGTCGAGCATTTTAACTTGATTTTCACTATAATATTCCAGCATTTTTGGCTTGATACGGCTGGTAGTAATTAATAAACTTTGATGGTCGATAGATATGAGCGATCGCAAAAATCGACCGTATTCTTCAAAATTTTTTTTGTAACAGCTATTTGTTTCATTAGTATCAAAAATACAATGTAAATCATCTAAAACTAATAAAACTTTTTTTTGTTTTAAACAACTAATAAACTCAGACATTAAAAAGCTTAATTCTAAAGATTTTAAATTTATCTGAGCTTCGCTTGTCTGCATTATGACTTTTAAGTAACTATGAATAAGTGTGGTTAAAGTCGGAGTTTGTAGCAAGGAAAACCAAATAACATAATCAAATTTATCTTTATTTCGTTTGGCTAACTCAGTTACTAAAGTAGTTTTTCCACTCCCCACCATACCTGAAATGACAATGCAGCGGGTATCAGGATCTTGAGTCCATAATTCCAGCGTATTTAATTCTTTCGTTCTACCTTCAAAAAGTTTTATATCAGGTGCAGTTGTCCAGTGATAATTTTGTTGATTTCCTAGACTATTAAAGGAAGAGTGATCGTGAGGTTCTTCTAACTGTAAAGTATTTTCTTCAATTAATTGAGCTATTCTTTGTCTCATAAAGGGAACAAAATTACTTTTGCTAATTTGCTTATCAAAAGTACGAGAAAGAATCTGCCACAAATTACAGCCTACACCCTTAATATATTCTGAGTCATAATTATGTTGATAAGCGATCTCTGCATATGTTTTACCATTCCAAACTCCTCGCAGCACCATTTCTTGAGTAGGATTAAGATAGGAAGGACTAATTGACTGATCGACTAAGCATAAAACTGTTTCAAAATCATGTAAATTTGTCATTGCTATTACCGTTTAATTAAACTCAACCAGAATTTCCTGAGGAGTATCGCGCTTTTATACATTCGCGATTTTGATCTTTAGTTAATAGTTAATAGTTAGTAATTTTGGACAGATGTTCTTGAAGATAATTTTGGAGGTTTCTCGCCTATTTTTGCTTTAATACATCAAAATTCAGCATGAAGCTGATGGATTTTAGTATATTAAATAGTTAAATTTATTGTTGTATCATAAACTACAATATAACTTCTCTGCCGATGGTCAACTCGTTGCCGTTATGAGTATGATATATTAATTAAGATTCGTAAATTTGTATAATTTGTCAACTTAACGTTGTTTGGTAATTAAGAGATCAAAACTATGACTACAGAAGGATGTTTAAGAGTAGGGCAAAAAGCCCCCGAATTTATGGCTACGGCTGTTTTTGATCAAGAATTTAAAAATGTTAAGCTATCTGACTATCGTGGTCAGTATGTAGTCTTATTTTTCTATCCTTTAGACTTCACCTTTGTTTGTCCGACGGAAATTATTGCATTTAGCGATCGCTATGCAGATTTTAAATCTCTCAATACTGAAATTCTAGGCGCGTCTGTAGACAGTGAATTTTCTCACCTAGCTTGGATCCAGACTGACCGCAAAGCAGGCGGAATTGGTGATATTGACTATCCTTTAATCTCCGATCTCAAAAAAGAAATTAGCACTGCCTATAATGTTCTCGATCCTGAAGCAGGAGTAGCACTACGGGGACTGTTTATTATCGATAAAGAAGGTATTATTCAACATGCAACGATCAATAACCTTTCATTTGGTCGTAGTGTAGAGGAGACTTTGCGTACATTAAAAGCGATCCAGCATGTACAGAATAATCCTGATGAGGTTTGTCCTGCGGGATGGCAAGAAGGAGATCAAACCATGAATCCCGATCCGATCAAATCTAAAGTTTACTTTTCTTCGGTTGGTTAACAATCAATCAGACGATTCAATAGCTTTTAGCCATTAGCTCTTAGCTTTTAGCTAATTGCTGTTTGATAAATCTTTTTTCAATGAAAAAGGGGCAGTTGCCCCTTTTTTTTTTGATTATTTTTTATTTGTGGTTAATGCGAATTATTTTATTGAGCTTTAGCTTTTTGAGTCAAACAATGGTGAGTTCTCAGGGTAGCAGCAGCAGCATAGTCTCTTGCTGCGGGAGAATCAGGGTTGAATGAATCTCCTACTTCTTGATACGGTGAGGCAACACCACAGTAGGCTGACATAGCGGAAATCGTGGCTGCACCCCAGTGATTGGCGGTATCAGCAAATTTAACAGGTTCTTGATTGCTGGCTAACTCTGGGTTTTTACCTTGTAGAGTATTGGCGTACTTAGCAAGATTTTGTAAGACAACGACTAATTCTGCTCTAGTGACAGGATTGGCTGGTTTAAATGAGCCATCGGGATAACCCTTGACAATATTATTCTCTTTTGCCCATTGAATTTTATTAGCACTCCAGCGAGTAGAATCCACGTCAGGATAAGGTTGAGTCGGCACTACAGGAGCTTTTAGATCCAAACCATCAATAGTTTCCAACGCACCATAAGCCATTGAAACCAGTTGTTCTCTAGTTAAAGATTCGGTAGGACGAAAAGTTTGATCTTTAAAGCCAGCAATAAACCCAAGCGCAACAGCATCCTCAATCTCTTTTTTGTAGATATCCTGGGCAATGTCACTAAACTTAGAATCACCGCCAGCAGGACTAGGTGAGCCTTCTGGAGCATCTCCCGCAGCAGCGATCGCCGTTGAATTGCCACTTAAAAAGTAATGACCTAATGTTTTGCCTTGATAAGCTTTTTTGGTAAACTTCCAGCCAGGATTAAGATCGATTTTGACATATTCTCCTGGTGCTGGTTTGCCATTGGTTTGACCGACAACTAGATCGGCACCTTCTTGAGTGTTGGTCGCAATTAGCTGAAGATTGTCGCCTTTAGCAATCACATCCAGCCGATAATCTAAACTAGTATCTTGACCGTCAAGACGTACTGAATAACCATTGCCATCTGTCGAACGATTACAGCTACCAGTAAAATCGAACTTAGTCCAGAGGGGATCGATAATGGTAGGGTTGTCACCTTTTTCGGCGTAACACTGTTGCTTACCAGGAATCTGCTCGATTACGTTTAAATTGTAGCCAATTGCACCAGCAGGAACAGCGATCGCCGCAACATTACTTTCAGCTACGGGTGCTTCAGTAAACTGAGCCACGGCTGGTAACAGTGGTGTGGTTAAGATGAGCGTTCCTGTAAAAAATGCCGCTAATTTCAACTTGGTTGATAATTTCATAGTATCTTTTGTGTGCTTGTCGTATCGATATGATTAAAGCTCAAAATTATGGTTTCGTCCTTATTAATTACGACTTATTTGATATTGAAGCAGACAAAACCTAAAAATGAGGGTAATAAAACTGGTTTCTAATGGGTAATGGGCATTGCTGACAAGTTAAGCTTAAATACCTTGTGTCAAGAGGGAAAGGGAGATAAATTAAGAGGTGATTTGATTATCCCCAAGTCTCGATCGACTACTACAAATAGTGTTTTATAAATTTGTAAACAATAAATATGAAATTGAACTCAATAAAAAACAACTAGGCTCCCCTAAAGGATTCCCCCCAGTCACGAAGCTTATCCTTTAGGACAAGGGTATATCCGAAGGTGTATCCTTTAGGACAATGTGCTTTAGCATGTTATACCCTTGTGGTACTAACTTCTTGTCGCACCGCATAGTTTGGTGGAAAAGGGGAAAAAGAAAACCAAATGTGTAATTAATTTTAGCTAGGTACTTATTTTTGAGAACCGAATTTAGTATTAATACTATTCCGTTAACGATTATTTAAGAATTGAGGTTTTAGGAATATTGAGGCAATAATTATCTCCCTATTTCCTATTTCCTATTTCCTACTCCCTATTCCAAGATCGACTTCACCGTAGATCCAATGCTATCTTTAGCATCTTTAATGATGGTTTTAATAGGCTGTTGTTGCTGTAAAAAGACGCGGGCGCAGTTGCGGCCTGGCATCCCTGAAATAGAGCCGCCTGGATGAGTTCCTGCTCCAGTTAAATATAGTCCGTCTATAGGTGTGGTGTAGTTGGCTATTTCGGGCAAAGGACGGAAAAAAACCATTTGATCGAGGGTCATATCCATATGATAGTAATTGCCTTTGTATGCTCCCAGACGTTCTCCCAATTCGGCAGGGCTTTCTACCCGACGGGCAATCATGGCGTCTTTCACATTAGGCGCATAGTCGGCAAGTTTATTAATTACCCGATCTGCAACCTGGTTTTTAAGTTCATCTGTCCAACCAGTACCTTTTAGACCTGTTCCCTCTAGCCCGTGAATTTGGTATGGTGCAAAGAATTCAATCCACAAAATATGTTTGCCTTCTGGAGCGAGAGAAGGATCGAGTACGGTAGGTACATCGAGGTACATTGAAGGATTTTCATCGGGTATTTTACCCATTGAAGGTAAAGAGTGAGATTCTTCGACATGGTGTACCGAGTCAGCGATTAAAATTGAACCAATATTAAACTCTTCTCGGTGGTCGTAGCGTTCAAAACGCGGTGCTTCAGATAGAGCGCAGTCTATTTTGAGGATAGTTTCGTTGTTGTTAACAATGCGTCGATCTAGTCTTTCTCTTAAATTAGGAGCGGCTGCATTACTCGCTTCAACGGGAATCAGGTTTAAAAATAAGCGACGAGCATCAATATTAGAAATAACCGCAGTTTTAGCGCGATATTCTTCACCGTTTGCGGTTCTTACTCCTTCTGCCTTGCCTTCATTGCTAATTAAGACTGTTTCCACATCGCGATCGCATAATACTACTCCACCCTTTTCGGTGACGAGATTGAGTAATGCCTTAGTTAAGGCTCCTGTGCCACCACGAGGTCTTGCCATACCTGGATTGTGACGCATTGACATCATCATTGAACCAATGCTAATAGTTTTTTGGGAAGGAGGCGCGCCAAATTCTGAGGCTAACCTAGCCAATGGTGCTTTGAGAAACTCCGAATCAAACCAATACTGCAAAGTATCTTCGGGAGATGTCAGCATCGTACGAATCAAATCCAAGGTTTTATCTACACCGCCTAAAGTAGAAAACAATTCTTGAATATTTTTTAAGCCGTAGTTACCAGCAATATCGAGTAAAGACTTAGGTGGAGCATTAAAAATAGGTGTAATACCTTTTGTCAGACGTTGCCAAAAATCAATAAATTCGCCATATTTTTCCGCATCTCTTTGATTAAAGCGAGCAATTTCAGCACAGGTTTTTTCAACAGATTTATGAGCTAAAAAATATTTACCATCGGGATGAGGACAAAAGGTTACGGGATCGCAGTAGAGATATTCCAAACCGTATTTGTTTAACTCTAGTTCTTCAACTACAGGCCCTAAATGAATAAACTCATGGTCGATCGCACACAAGTTAAATTTAAATCCTGGGGCTTCTTCTGGCATCGCTTCTTCGGTAGTTGCCCCACCACCAGGTATAGACCGCTTTTCTAGTAATGCCACACTATAACCTGCTTTGAGAAGATAAGCAGCACAAACCAATCCATTGTGACCTGCACCGATAATTACTACGTCGTACGTCGGCATAACTTTAATATTTAATTAAATAATTGCTTTATAAATATTAAAAATATTTTGTCCCTAGCTCGATCTGTCTAGGGAAAGAGATTACACCAACGCTTTGCTGATCTCAGTTAATAAAATTGCGATCGCCTGAGAAGCATCAATTTCTGCCAGCAGCTTAATCTTACAGCGAATTTCAGTTGGATAAAACCCATTACCCATTACCCCGATAAATTAATGTGTCTGCTCAATTGAAAACTGCTGTAAAACTCTGTCCTTCGGTTGAAGCAAAATTATTCAGATTATCTAAAGATATTTTTATAGCTATTACGGTATTCATCAGTTTCGTAAAACTGTAATAGGTTTCTAACCTTGACAAAATTATCATGGAAAATGTCGCTCGCACCAATATTGATAACTTACTTACCAGTCAAGCAATCATCAATAGTCCCTTAGTAATTAAAAATTTACAGCAGCATTCGTTAAAAGAAGTTTTAGCTGACTATAGTAACCGCCAGCAGCTTACTGAAACTAGTTTAATCGATCGCGCTACCGAGGCTATAGGTTTAACACCTAATATTCAGGTAGAAAAAACTGTGACGATTGAGCGTCCCGCATCGGAACTATATAGCTACTGGCGTAACTTGACTAATTTGCCCAATTTTATGGGACATTTAAAGTCAGTCACCAACAAAAATGAAGCAGGTACAGTATCCCATTGGGTAGCCAATGCACCTTTAGATCTGAGTGTGGAATGGGATGCCGAAATTATCAAAGATGAACCCGATCATTTAATTGCCTGGAACGCTTTAGACAACGCAGATATCGCTAACTGTGGTTTTGTGCGGTTTCAACCAGCTACGGGAGATCGTGGTACTCAAGTAAAGGTGGTTTTAGAATATCAGCCCCCAGGTGGCGCGTTAACTAATGCGATCGTCAAATTATTTGGTGAATCACCCCAACAACAAATTGGGGATGAATTAAATCGCTTTAAACAGCTGATGGAAACTGGCGAAATTGCCACCACCAAAGGACAGCCAAAAGGTTCTTAAGCAAAAAAAATAATTGGCATGACGATATTTAGCAGCAACGCCCAATATTTAACACTTATAACTTTTGGGTGATGAATAAACAAGAGATGCGTCAAAGAATATAAGTGTCGTTGATCAATAAAAAACAATGAATCAGTACAAACGTTCAGTAGGTTTATTTTATAGTCGTGATGAAGCAGAAGCAGCTTTACGCGCTCTCAAAGACGACGGTTTTGATATGAACCGAGTTAATGTTATTGCCAAGGATGCAGATCAGGTAACTCAATCGGCAGGTATGGATACAGCCGAGGATGAAGGTAACAAGGCCCCCGAAGGTGCTGGTGCTGGTGCGACCTCTGGTGCGGTATTAGGTGGTATTACTGGTCTATTAGTCGGCTTAGGTACTCTGGCAATTCCTGGTGTAGGGCCAATTATTGTAGCGGGAGAAGCAGCGACTGCGATCGCCACTACTTTAGCTGGTGCTGGTATCGGTGCAGCAGCGGGTGGTATTATTGGCGGTTTAATCGGTTTGGGTATTCCTGAAGATGAAGCGAAAATCTATAGCGATCGCGTTGGTCGTGGTAGTTATTTAGTCATGGTCAATGGTACTAGCGCTGACATCAGCCGTGCTGAAAGCATTTTACACAATCATGGTATTGAAAATTACGGCGTATACGATGCCCATGATATTAATGATGACTCGTATCATAGAACCTCTGGGATTAATCGAGTAGATACTGGTGCATCTGTAAACACAATGGGAGATACAGATCTAGATCGTTCTGGAGTAATCGAACCTAACACTACAGATAAAGTAATGGGTACTCGTACTGACGCGATCGATCCCACGATTCGTACAAGCGATCGCACAACCACAGGGAATAATGCTGATGTAATTGTGGTCGAACCACGAGACAACAAAAAAATAAATTAGTCAGTTATCCTGCACTTCGCGTCAATACATTTCTAGTTGGTTGCGTTAGCCGAATTAATAAACGCCAACTAGAAACCTCAAAACAAATGTAGCAGCGCGTCTAGGCTAAAGTACTGGGTTTATTTAAGTAGGGTGGGGTGTGCCTCGCTCTACTAGAAACCTCAAAATAAATCTAGCAGCAGTTCAACTTGAGAAAGCAAAAACCATAATGAACTTTGAGAATTGCTGCTTTCAAAATCCTCAGCGTTTCGATTTGAAAAATTAGCCTGGCTCTCGCTCAATCAAATAAATTTCCATTACAGAGAAAAAAATAGCTACAAAATTTCTCCGTGATTAATTAGCTACTAACTATCCACAAACTATCAATTAAAGAATAATGAAAGCTGTATGTTGGCATGGCGCAAAAGATATTAGAGTTGAAACTGTACCAGATCCTAAAATTCTTAATCCCCGCGATGCCATTATCAAGGTAACCTCTACTGCTATTTGTGGCTCAGATCTGCATCTATACGAAGGCAATATTCCGAGTATGGAGTCTGGGGATATTATGGGACACGAATTTATGGGAGAAATTGTCGAAACAGGCAGAGAAGTCAAGAATCTTAAACAAGGCGATCGCGTTGTCGTTCCTTTTACTATTGCCTGTGGTGGCTGTTTCTTCTGTAACAAGGATTTATGGTCGCTGTGTGATAACTCTAATCCTAACGCTTGGATGGCAGAGAAACTATACGGTCATTCGCCTTCAGGTATTTATGGCTATTCTCATTTACTGGGAGGCTATGCAGGGGGACAGGCTGAATATGTGCGTATTCCTTTTGCCGATGTTGGCCCCTTAAAAGTACCTGATGGCTTGGAGGACGATAAAGTTTTATTCTTAACTGATATCTTTCCGACTGGCTATATGGCAGCTGAAAATGCTGATATCGAACCAGGAGATACTGTTGCTGTTTGGGGTTGTGGCCCTGTAGGTCAGTTTGCCATAAAAAGTGCCTATATGCTGGGTGCAGCCAGGGTAATTGCCATCGATCGCTTTGCCGAACGGTTACAAATGGCGAAAGAACAGGGCAATGCAGAGATTATCAACTACGAAGAAATCGATCCAGGAGAAGCCCTCAAAGAAATGACAGGAGGCAGAGGCCCAGATCGCTGTATTGATGCTGTGGGGATGGAAGCTCACGGTACAGATGCAATGGCAGCCTACGATAAAGTCAAGCAGGGAGTCAAGCTAGAAACAGGTAGACCTACGGCTTTAAGACAAGCTATAGTTGCTTGTCGCAAGGGTGGTACGGTTTCTATTCCTGGAGTTTATGGTGGTTTTGTGGATAAAGTACCGCTAGGGGCAGTTGTCAATAAAGCTTTGACTTTGCGATCGGGACAAACTCATGTGCATAAATATTTGCAACCTTTACTCGAACGTATTCAGCGGGGGGAAATCGATCCTTCTTATGTTATTTCTCATCACCTGAGTATTGACGATGCACCCAAAGGCTACAAAATGTTTCGCAACAAAGAAGACAATTGTACCAAAGTAGTTCTCAAACCTTAGATAAATATTGTTCACAGTAATTTTGGGGAATATATCTCAAAAGACTGAGACGAGATCTAACTCTTAGACGACACATTTATTTAAGCGATTTGCGAAGCTAGAAATAAGAGCAAACAAATTTAAAAATTAACCAAAACAATCAAAGGAGGATTGAAATGGGAATCAAGGATATGTTTGATGGAATGCAACGCGATCTCAAACGCAGAGTAGATGGCGATCGCTATCGTGACGATGACTATGAATCACGCCGTTACCGCGATGACGACGACGATGAAAGACGTAGCTACCGTGAGCGCGACGACGACTATGAGCCACGTCGTTACCGTGATGACGACGATAATGAGCGACGTAGCTACCGTGAGCGCGACGACGACTATGAACCACGCCGTTACCGTGATGATGACGATAATGAGCGACGTAGCTACCGCGATGATGATGACGATGAACCACGCCGCTACCGTGATGACGATGATGAACGACGCAGCTACCGCGATCGCGACGACGATGATGACGATTAAAAGCTAACTGAGTTTACAGTTTGAAGCTTAATTGACTGATAAGAAGGACAGCAGAGATTTGATAGGGTGGGTCAATACTTCTCGGATAAGCCTTTAAGAAGATTAATTGTGTTTGAGGTAGTAGGTAGTAGGTTAGGTAGTAGATTATTTTTCTTTAATTTTTTAGGTAATTGCCACAAAAAGTAGATATTAATTACCTACTACCCATTACCTGCTAGCTACTACCTGAATAAAAACCCATCAATAACAAAGCCTAAACGAGAAGTATTGCTCCCCAACCTACACATTTCAAAGCTCATCTATCTAGCTAGTTTTGTTCTATAACTACCTTTTTAGTTTGATCAGAGCAGCATGACAGAAACGTTCTTCTGATCGAACTTGGGAGGATAGGAGTCTGGACAACCACTATTTCCTACCCAAGCTAAGACACATAGATCTCCAGCAAATTATATGTTTTATCACAAAAAAAGGCTACAGTATTTTACCAAACCAGAAAGATCCGATCCGATCCTGGCTAAAAAAATGCAGGAACTAATTGGTGGCCCTTATGGCGAAATGACTGTAATGATGCAGTATTTCTTCCAAGGCTGGAACTGTCGTGGCCCTTCTAAATACAAAGATATGATGCTTGATATTGCTACCGAAGAAATCGGGCATATTGAGATGCTGGCAACCACCATGGCTTATTTACTTGACAATGCTCCTCTTGAGCAAAAAGAATCAGCCGTAAAAGATCCTATTATGCAGGGTATTATGGGTGGCATGAAAGCTGAAGACATCATCATGTCCAGCATGAATCCACAGCACGCTACGGTTAGTGGTGGCGGTGCATTACCTGCTGATAGTACAGGATATCCTTGGAATGGCCGCTATGTATCTGCTTCAGGTAATTTGATGGCTGATTTTTATTCCAATGTGCAGGCAGAAGCCCAAGGACGCTTACAAGCAGTCAGAATCTATGAAATGGCAACAGATCCTGGGGTCAAAGATACTCTAGCTTATATGATTGCCCGCGATACTATGCACCAGAATCAGTGGCTAGCAGCGATTGAAGAATTGAAAGCTGATGGTTTAGAAGATTTACCTATTCCTAGTTCTTTCCCTCAATCACAAGAGAAACAGTACACTTCTTATCAATTCTGGAACTTGTCTGAAGGTACAGAAAGTAAAGAAGGTCGTTGGGCAAAAGGGCCAAGCCCCGATGGAAAAGGTGAGTTTGAATATCTCGAAAATCCTGAAGGCGAGTCAGAAATGCCCGATCCTCCAGCACCCGATCCTCGACTACATAGTACAGGGAAACAGTAGTAGAGCTTTTAGCTTTTGGCTTCTTGCTTAAAAATTAATTGTTCAAGCGACTAATGGATCTAAACAACAAGTCGCTGAGCAATTTAATCAACATCAAACAAACAAACAAACAATCAATCAACACAATCGAGGTAATAAAATTATGCAACGCAACTCTGCTTTAGCTATAGGCATCATTTTTCTTCTCTTAGGCATAGCTGGATTTATTCCTAACTTTATCAGCTTACCTAGCTCCACTTTCGATTCAGGTATTCCTTTGGATGCTGACGGTATTTACGCTAAAGGATTTGGATTTCTATTTGGCGCATTTCCTACCAACTTCATCCATAACTTAGTTCATGTATCAGTTGGACTATTAGGTATTGTGGCAGCTAGCACTGGAAATGCACGCCTTTATAATAGAGCTTTTGGAGTGAGCTATATTTTAATCGCTGTCATGGGCTTATTACCATTAACTCAAACTACTTTTGGTATTATGCCTATTTTTGGCAACAATGTCTGGTTAAATGCTTTGTCAGGTGTAATCGCCACCTACTATGGCTTCTTGGGTACAAACCCAGAAGTTAAAACAGACCGAATCAATGCTTCGTAGTAATTATCTTTGGTAATTGGTAACTTTGATAAATAACTGTTTACTAATTACCAAAGACTATTTTATAGTTTGGGCGATCGCCTGAACTGGTTTTTAAATCTTTGGATAGAAGCACTAACATAACCTTAACCGCGACAATTTAATAGGTCGTCAAATTTGTTTTAAGTAATGAGTTTTTAACCTACTACCTACTACTTAATCTCAACCCATCAATTCAAACTTGACGATCTACTAACTAAATTACCATTATTAAACAAGGAGAAGGGACATTACTACCCAACTATTCTCTAAAGTAGCACCAAGTCAAAACTTATCTTTAGAGGCGATCGCTAAAGAAACTAAGAAGATTGCCGATTTTGCAGCAGCGAATGCGGATGCACTAGATAAACAAGGCGTTTTCCCAGTCGAAGAATTCCAACGAATAGCAGCAGCAGGTTTATTAACTGCGCCTTTAAGCCAGCGTTTGGGTGGCTTGGGGTTGGGCTTTGAAACAGGACAGACTGAGGAGTTGCTGATGCTGCTTCAAGAAATAGGACGTGGCAATTTAGTTGTCGGACGTATTTATGAAGGTCATGTTAATGCTCTGCAATTGATCCAAACCTTTGGTACATCAGAGCAAATAAAAGTTTATGCTAACGATGCTAGACAAGATAAGATATTTGGCGTATGGAATGCCGAAGCCCAAGACGGCGTAAAGATTATTCCTCTAGATAACGGTAAATATCGACTAGAAGGGAGCAAAACTTTTTGTACTGGCTGTGGTTATGTCGAACGCCCTTTTGTTAACGGCAAGTTACCTGATGGCAGTTGGCAAATGTGCATTGTACCGATGGATGAGGTTGCCACAGTATTCGATTCTGATTGGTGGCAACCAGCGGGAATGCGAGCAACAGTAAGCTACAAGGTTGATTTTACGGGCGTAGAAGTAGAACAGAAATCATTACTTGCTCAACCAGGAGACTATTTTCGTCAGCCTTGGTTAAGTGGTGGCGTAATTCGCTTTGCTGCGGTACAGCTTGGCGGTGCGTCAGCCTTATTTGATGCTACTCGTCAATATTTACAGAAGCTAGATCGCTGTGGACATCCCCAGCAGCAAGAACGTTTAGGTAAAATGGCGATCGCGATTGAAAGCGGTAATCTCTGGCTCAAAGGTGCAGCGCAGTTGGTCGATAATTACGCCCCCGTGTTTGGTGGTTATCCAGATGACGATCGGGAACAAGCTGCCAAGCTAGTCGCTTATAGCAACATGGTACGAACAGCGATCGAGCAAATTTGTATTGATACGATTCAGTTAAGTCAACGTTCAATTGGTACTTTGGGCTTACTACCACCCGAACCAATGGAACGCATAATTAGAGATTTGAGTTTATATCTGCGTCAACCTGCTTTTGATGCTGCCTTAACAGATGTCGGTAAATATGTTCTTACAGAAACGGTGAATGCTAGTGAAATTTGGTCATGGTAGGGGCGAACGCCCTAAAGGATTAGCTAGCGCGTCGCCGTTCGCCCCTACAGATAATCGATCGCTTTTTAATACCCCAGAGTCTCTACCTATTTTGAATATTAAAACTCTGGTTAATCGATCTAGCGCTCGATCTGATAAATCTATTTTAATTGTTGCTCCCCATCCCGATGATGAAACCCTTGGCTGTGGGGGCGCGATCGCTTTATTGCGTCAGTTAAATCTCCCAGTATCAGTAGCAGTGGTAAGTGATGGGACAAAATCTCATCCTAACTCTTTAACCTATCCACCTCTAGCCCTCAAGCAATTACGAGAACAAGAAAGTTTAGCTGCTTTAGCTCTTTTAGGAGTTGCACCTGAAGCGGTTATTTTTTTAGAAATACCTGATGGTGAGGTACAGATAGCGAGGGAATCAGCAAAAGCGATCGCACTTATCTCTCAATATTTAAATGAACTAGAACCGTCAATAATTTTTCTACCTTGGCGCAAAGATCCACACCCAGATCATCGTGCCAGTTGGCAATTGTTCACCGCAGCTACTAAGAATTTAATTAATCCTCCCCGTATCATTGAATATCCAATTTGGGATTGGGATACTGAGCAAAGGGGTGATTTTGCTGACTCCATTAATGCTTGGCGATTAGATATTACTAAAGTACTGGAATTAAAACAACAGGCGATCGCTCAATATCGTTCGCAAATTAGCGATTTAATTAAAGACGATCCTCAAGGTTTTCGCCTTACACCCCAAATGCTACAAAACTTTACCCAACCTTGGGAAATATATTTAGAAGTTAAATCATGAACCAGCCAAAAGATTCGCTTCAACCAAGCTATTTTGAAAATCTGTATCAAGCAAATCCCGATCCTTGGGATTTTGAAACTAGTGACTATGAAGCGCAAAAATATCAGACAACTATTAAGGCTTTACCCAAATCTCGTTACCGCAATGCTTTAGAAGTAGGTGGTTCGATTGGCGTACTGACAGCTTTACTGGCTCAACGCTGTGACTCTTTACTTTCAATCGATGTTTCCCAATTAGCTCAACAAAAAGCGATCGCTCGTTGTCAAGATTTGCCCCAGGTACGCTTTAAAATTGCTCAAGTGCCACAAGATTATCCTGATGAGATGTTCGATCTCACTCTGCTGTCTGAGGTTGGCTATTATTTGAGTTGGGACGATCTTAAAAAAACTCAACAGTTAATTATCGAACACCTTGATGTAGGGGGACATCTTTTGCTAGTTCACTGGACACTATTTGCGAAAGACTACCCCCTTTCAGGTGATGAAGTTCACGATTCTTTTTTACAGCTAGCCGAGTTAAAACATTTAACAGGATTGCGGCAGGAGCGATATCGGCTCGATCTGTTTGAGCGCATCTAGACTTGCATCAGGGCAATTTAAATTTTGGTTAATTAAAGTCTGTAAATCGGCGATCGCTTGAGAAAGTATTACTCTTGGGGCAGACACATGATACATAGCTGCATTTTCCTGCTGATATTGGTTAATTTGCTCGATAACTAAACCAAAAGTAGGCGATCGCAAAATAATTTCTGCTAATAAATCTCGTTCTATGCCCAGGTTTAGAGCGATAAGCGCCATTTTCATTTTGTGTAAATTATCCCCTCTTGTTTGTCTTTGCCACAGGTGACGTAGCTGACGACGCAGACGAAAACGAGCTTCAATCGTCGAAGCAGATTCAACTAATGGACACTGTTGTTGCTTACTAATAATCTTTAACTCAGACAATCGATCTGCTAACCCAGCTTTTGCTCTACCTAACGCTCTAGCACTAGTAACTACGCGCACTGCTGGACTATGGCGAAAACGAGCATCAACAAGCATTAGGGCATTATACAAAGCTACGTCTTCCGAAGAAGGTAAAGGTGGCAAACCGCCAACCCGATTGTACATCTGAGCTGTAACCGCAAAACTTGCGCCATAATGATGATGATGTCGGGTGAGCGATTCAAAATCGGGATCGATCGCAGCTTCTAATTGTGCAGTTAAATAGCCATAACGGATAAAGCGTAAAAAATATAGTCTGGTGCTTTTGTCTAGTTTATTTCTTTCTCTATTATTAGTGATAATGCGACCGCCTACAGCATCAGCTCCAGCTTCAATTTCGGCTAAAGTTGCAGCAATCCAGGTAGAAGCAACTCTTGTATCACCATCGGTTGAGGCAATTACGCCCAAATCGCGTCCTATCAACTGGAATCGCCTACAAGCTTCATCCATCAACAGTTTGCGTACCCAACCAACGTGAGCGCGATCGCTATCTATCGTTTTTTCCACCAGATGAAGTATTAGATCTGGGTGAGTTCGCGCAAAACGCCTCACTATTTCGCCAGAATCATCGGTACAGTTATTAGCTAAAACAATAATTTCATAGCAGTTTTTGTTTAATGGCTTCCCTGTTAAGTCGACTTGATTTGTCAGAGCGAGTAAAGTCGCTTCAATATTTTGCGCTTCATTACGCACAGGAATAATTACACAAACTTTACAGCTAATCAAAGGTAATCGAGCAACCAACGGTTGTAAATAAAGATAATGATTTGTCTGCTCTATTTTTACCGCAGGTCGATTTACCAAATTAATTTGCAACATTAAATTGTTTAGATATTTAGATATGTAGTGTTATCTTTATCTTTGCCAATTCAAATATCGATCTGTTCATCACAAAGATGGAATTTAAAATTTAAATTAGTAGAAAAATACTCTATAAATTAGTAGATGTTAATTGTGCTAGTTGTGTCTATCAAAAGATGTTTATTTAGAGAAGAGTTTTGATACTTGTCTGTTTAATTGATAAATGGTAAATAATTGCCAAAAATAAAATTAAGCTTAAATAAACTGTAATCTTAGTAATTCTTTAGAATAATTGGCAACCAAATGTGGAGAAATAAAGTAGCATTGTAATCAATCAAAAAATTTCTTATTAAACTATTTTAAGCGTGTCTCAAGCCAGAATTTTTAATCTTACTAATCTAAGGTTTTTTAGTGCTGTTCTATTAGCTACTACTGCTTATAGCTTAAATCCGACTACGATCGAAGTAGAATTTGCTTCAGACACATTTACCGAGCAATTATTAGTATCAAAGAATACATCAACTGAGCGAGATTTAAAACACAGTCAAAATAGTCAGAAAAATTTAGTAGTAGCATCTTTTTTGAAGCAGCAGGGTGAAGCTAATCTGCTTTTGGCAGACAATACAGATTTAGCAGCTACTAGATCGGATGTGAAAGAATCCCCATCAAGACTAATTAGACTCATCTCGCTGTCTTTTTTCTTCTTGTTTTTTGTTCCCTTGGGTATTTTTTATCCTCTATTTTTGTTTTACAAAATGCTGTTGACCAAGCCTGATGAGCCTAATGATCTTTTAAATAGCGATTTAAATAGCGATCGCCAAGCGGGATTCGCTGAACCTGTAGACTCAATCGATTCAGTCTTGCAAGCAGAACAAGATGTCAATCAAGCAACGGTATCGAAGCTCCAAATTGCCTTTTCTCCCCCTGCTAGGCAGTTAAGAGCAGAATTAAGTCGAGTTACTTCCATAACTGATTTGCACCAGTTTGATTTAGTTGATTTGATGCATCAGACTGTAGAGGTGCTAATTGAACAGGGACATTGGACTCATGCAAGTTATGGTTCAACAACTCTTCCTCTAACAAAAGTGAGATCAGAATTTAATTTTATTTCTGTCCAAGAAAGAACTAAGTTCACCAGTAAAATGCCAAGTTTGGTCAACCACAATCGCAACATTGGTAATAGTGATGGCAATCAAGAAAGTTATAGTTATGTAGTAGTTACTCTGATTCTCTGTACATCTCACACTACACCTCTATTTAAAAAAATTAACACTAAAGAACAGTTAGTTAATGAACTAACGCAACTAGGCAAGATGGAAAGGGATTCAGTGATTAAATTTGAATTATTATGGAATCCTCAACAGGAAGGCGTGTATCTTAGTAACGATCAGCTATTAACTGAATATGCAGACATGACCAGATTATTGTAATCTGGTATCAATCTAACAACTGTAATTTTAAACGGGCGTTGCTGAATCGATGTATACCACAAGGGTACAATGTGATTCGACTATTTTCGCTATGCAAGCAAATCAGCTAAAAAGCTAAGAGCTAATAGCTAGGAGCTAATAGCTAAGTACAGATTACTCTTCGGTTTCCTACTTCAAATCAGCAACGTCTTAAACGACAGTAGATAATTCTGTAGCCGATAACAATTTGTCTCTGGGAGTTGTGTAGCCATAGTAGGCTCTATACCAATTGACAAAACTGGCTAATCCATGAGCAATAGAGGTAGCAGGTTTAAAGCCAATATCAGTCATCGATTCTTCTATGTCTGCATAGGTAGCAACTACATCTCCTGGCTGCATGGGTAGAAAGTTTTTCTGGGCTAATTTACCCATCAAAGTTTCAATGATGGCAATAAATTCTTGTAGCTCAACAGGATTATTGTTACCCAGATTATAGATTTTATAGGGAGGAAATAATTTAGTTCGGTGAGAAATTAATTTAACTATACCTGCTACTATATCGTCAATGTAGGTAAAATCTCGCATCATCTTACCGTAATTATAAACATCGATGGGTCGATCTTCAGCGATCGCCTTAACAAATTTATAATAAGCCATATCTGGTCTACCCCAAGGGCCATATACTGTAAAGAAACGTAGTCCTGTCGTGGGAATTTGATAGAGATGACTATAGGCGTGAGCCATTAGCTCATTAGCTTTCTTGGTAGCAGCATACAAGGATACGGGGGTATCTACGCGATCGCCGACTGAAAAAGGAACTTGAGTATTGTTGCCATAGATAGAACTGGAAGAGGCAAATATCAGATGCCCAACTGCACCGTGGCGACAACCTTCGAGAATGTTAGTAAAGCCAACTAAGTTACTATCAACATAGGCGTGAGGATTTTCTAAAGAATAGCGTACCCCTGCTTGTGCTGCCAGGTGAACCACCACTTTAAAATCACCAGAGGCAAATAAATTAGCTGTTGAAGAGCGATCGCTAATATCGAGGTATTCAAATGTAAACCTAGAATAGGGTAATAGTTGTTCCAGACGAGCCTGTTTTAAACCAACATCATAGTAATCATTAAGATTATCAACCCCATATACCTGGTTGCCTAACTCCAGTAGTTTTTTGGCTAAGTGAAAACCAATAAAGCCAGCCACGCCAGTTACTAAAATTTTCATCAATGAATTCTCCTGAAACAGCTAAACAAGTATTGAGATTTCTAAAAAGTGCTACTATTTTGGCTGTCAAGATTGATAATGGCAAATAATCCTCAACAAAGAAGATCGAGAATATCGCTACAATATTACTAATGATAGCGATCTCCTCATCTCCCTATCTCCCTATCTCCCTATCTCCCTATCTCCCTATCTCCCTATCTCCCTATCTCCCTATCTCCCCGTCAATCTCAATCAACAAATTAAATATCTGACAGCTTACTGCAAAGAAGACCAAGCTGCATCGCTTTTGGCTGCCATAATAAAATCATTATGATGAAGTCCTTTGATAGCATGAGTCCACCAGGTAACCGTCACTTTTCCCCATTCAGTGAGTAGAGCAGGGTGATGCCCCTCTGCTTCGGCAATATCTCCTACTAAATTAGTAAAATCTAGCGCGTCTTGAAAATCGGCAAATTGAAAAACCCGTTGCAGACGCAATTCGTCATTTTCTGTAATCAGATGCCAATCGGGTACCTGTTTTTTGTAAGTGTCAATTTCTGCTGCTGTAGCTGGAGGTAGGCTGCCAGTACAAGGAACGCATTTTTGCTTTAATAATTCAGTCATGATTATTGTTTGGCTTAATTAAATATTTTTCTTATTCTAAGTAATGGTTGGCTGAATTTTGCTTTTTAGCTTGTACAGGCGATCGCTCGATCTCCCCCTCACAATAACCCAAATCATACATACTAGCAGCTTGAGGATCGTGTTCTGGCGTTTGTTTGGATTTACCTGCCCAAGCGTCAGCTTTACCCTGATTAAACCAATCTTCATCATTCATGTATATGTTTGAGACGTTATCCATGATTATGTCCCGCTTATTTTTATGGTTCTCTACTGTTGTTGTATCAGTCTTTGTCTTTGCTGGAAGCTATTTGCAACTAATCGATAAGTATTTAACTCTTTAAAGCTTATTTCTACTGTTTGATGGATTAGATTGAACAGTAATTTTTCTTAAGATAATTTTGAGGAGCAGGATCAATCTATTTCAGATCGTAATACAATTGCAGGAAAAATTATCAATTATGAGTTTAGCAATTCCAGAATCAGTCAAAGTTTGGTCGCAATTTATCCACCCGATTATTATGTGGGTATTATTAGTAACAGCAATTTATGCTTTATATTTAGGACTAAAAATTCGCCAAAGTAGGAATGCCGAAGGTGAAGCTAAAAAAGAATTGATTAAGGGTCGTTACAATATTAAACACTACCAAGTAGGTTCTGTGCTGTTAGCGGTGCTTACGCTTAATGCTTTTTTGGCTATGGCTGTTACCTATGTCAATCACGGCAAAATCTTTTTTGGCTCTCATTTAATTGTCGGTTTAATTGTAGTCAGCCTAATCGTTACTTCTGCTTCCCTCTCACCCTTCATGCAAAGAGGCAATATGTGGGCGCGCAACCTGCATTTGGCGATAAATATCGGCGTTTTAGGGCTATTTGGCTGGCAAGCAATAACTGGTGTACAAGTAGTGCAAAAAATAATTAGCCAACTTTAATCCCGCTTCCCTCAAGTGGCAAGTTAGATATCTTCAAAGTTTCAAGTTGAATCAAGAGTTATCTATACCTCTGCCTAGTAATTTCTTTAGCTTAATTATCTTTTTTATTTATAGGAACAAGATCCATGCAATTAAAACCAATTTCCCAACAAGTAGTCGCTATCATTGGAGCTTCCAGTGGTATTGGACGAGAGACAGCGCTACAGTTTGCCAAGAAGGGAACTAAGATAGTTGTCTCAGCCCGAAATGAACTAGGACTAAATTCTCTAGTGGCAGAAATTCAGGCTTTTGGCGGAGAGGCGACAGCCATCAAAGGTGATGTAGCAGACTTTGAACAAGTAAAAGCGATCGCCGATTATACCGTCGAACATTATGGGAGGTTGGATACTTGGGTACATTGTGCCGCTAGTGGAATTATCGCGCCTTTTGCAGAAATTACCCCAGAAGAATTTAAGCGGGTTATTGATGTTACTTTAATGGGACAAGTATACGGAGCAATGGCAGCATTACCCTATCTCAAGCAAGAAGGAAGAGGCGCAATGATTCATATTTCCTCAATGGAAGGAAGGCGAGCTTTACCCTTACAAAGCCCCTATTCTACAGCTAAACACGGTTTGGAAGGCTTTTTGGAATCATTAAGGGTAGAACTAAAACACGATAAGATGCCGATTAGCGTTACCAGTATTAAACCAGCAGTAATTAATACTCCCTTTTACAACCACGTACTAACCAAGCTGGGAGTTAAACCTACAGGATTACCCCCGTACTATTCACCCAAGCTAGTAGCCCAAGCCATTCTCCACACAGCCGAACATCCTACCCGCGACTTCATAGTTGGTGATGTTGGCAGGATATTAGACCTCGCTCAAAGACTCTCACCAGAACTGATGGATGCTATATTGGTTGCGATTGGCTTTTCGGGACAGCATACCTCAGAACCCAAATCAGCAGAGGGACAAAATAATTTGTATGCACCTATGGATGGTTATACCCAAGTCGAAGGAGATTTTAATAACTTAACCATTTTTAGTCTTTCCGACTGGCTCGTTAAAAAAACCACCTTTAAGTAGAGCTTGATAGTCGTACAAAGTTAGATTAGGACATTAATAGACTTGTTGCTTAATAAGGTAAAGTAGAATGGCAATTTTGTTTTGAGGAATAAAAAAGAGGTAATGTGAAGGAGAAGGATGAGAAAGAGAAATAATGCCCAAGAAGAAATACATCGTCTCCCTTACAGTGTCAAAAACAAAACTTCTGGAACAGTTGACCAAAAAAGGAAAAATCGCCGCATATAAGATGAATCAGGCCCGAATCTTGCTCAAAGCGAATATCAATCAAAAAGAGGGGGGATGGACAGACGGCGCACAGCTTGAGGTCACCTCAAGCTTGCGTCGCGACCTTGGTTGAATGAATCCTGGGTTATCCCACCACAGTCAAATGCAGAATTTGTTTGCTGCATGGAAAATGTTTTAGATATTTATCAAAGTCCTTATGATGAACTCAAGCCTTGGATTTGTTTTGATGAAAGCTGCAAGCAGTTAGTCCAAGAAACTCGTGAAATCATTCCAGCCAAACCTGGTCAGAAGAAACGTTACGACTATCAATATCAAAGGAATGGAGTAGCTAATTTGTTGATGTTTTTCGAGCCATTGACAGGTTGGAGACACGTCGAAGTTACTGACCAAAGGACTGCTATTGACTTGCGACGGGGTTGTGGAACTTCTACTTGGAGGCCTCCTAACACCCAAAGATCAAGGAGAAACAGTCTCTGATTTGCTTTTAAAGCTTTTTATAAAGCAACAAGTCTAGTAATTAGTCATCAGTTATCAGCTTCATCATTAAGCCAGTGGGCAAAATCAGTGGCAAAAGTTCCCTTAAAGATCGCCTCGCGGATTTCTTGGGTAAAGCGAATTAATTCTGTAATGTTGTGGAGCGAGATCATAATGTAGCCTAGCATTTCTTGCGATCGCAGCATATGGTTTAAATAAGCACGGCTAAAATTTTGGCAGGCATAACAAGAGCAGGTTTCATCAAGGGGTCGATAGTCCCGTTTATAGGGAGCATTTTTAATATTAGTCCGTTTGCCACGAATTAAAGCAGCACCATGACGACCTAAACGAGTAGGAATCACACAGTCAAATAAATCGATCCCCGAAGCGATCGCCTGAGCCATTTCGCGATAAGTCCCTACACCCATGAGATAACGGGGTTTATCAGCAGGTAATAAAGGAGCAGTATGGCGCACCGTTGCGTTAATTAGCTGCGGATCTTCCCCTACGCTCACCCCACCAATAGCATAGCCAGGTAAATCTAGTTCAGCTAGCTGTTCGACTGCCTTTTGCCTGAGATCTAGATGTATTCCCCCTTGAACAATACCAAATAAGGCTTGCTCAGACGTATTCTGATGTTGGGCCACACATCTTTTTAACCAACGATAACTGCGATCGGTTGACGCCTGAACCTGTTCTTTAGTCGCATCCGCAGGGGGACACTCATCAAATGCCATAATCACGTCTGCACCTAAAGCATTCTGAATCTGAATCGAACGCTCTGGGGTAATGTTGATCATGCTACCGTCACGAGGGGATTTAAAAATAACCCCTTCTTCTGTCACCTTACGCATTTCGCTTAAGCTAAAAACCTGAAACCCACCTGAATCAGTCAAAATAGGCTGATCCCACGCCATAAAGCGATGTAACCCCCCAGCTTCCTTGACTATATCTTCTCCTGGCTGAATATGCAGGTGATAGGTGTTTGCCAAAATCATTTGCGAATTGGCAGCTTTTAGCTGTTGAGGAATAACGCCCTTAACCGTAGCTAAAGTGCCAACAGGCATAAATCTAGGTGTCTCAACAATCCCATGGGGAGTATGAAAAACCCCCGCTCGTGCTTTGGTATGGCTACAGTTAGCCTGACATTCAAATGAAAATCCCACTATGTGATTACTGGTTACTGGTTACTGGTTACTGGTTACTGGTTACTGCTCATTGCTCATTGTTCACTATCAAAATCAAGCTGGACATCTAAACGAGCGGTTAAAACGTCCGCTACCATCGCTTCTATTGTGTCGATATCAATATTTTTAGCGATCGCTTGAGGTTGAGCAGTAGGGTAAATAGGAATTAGACTGAGTTGGCGATTGTCTTGAATTAGATTAAAACAGGCTTCTCCCTCTGTAGATTTACTGAGGTGGAGGTAATCAAAACTCTGAATATTAATATAGATTTTTCTATTAGCAATTAAAGTAGACTGATTGTAGTCACTAAAGATTTCTTGTATATATCCTTGACCTTGACTAGTTTTTTGGCCACTAATTTTATGAATATATTGAACATGACATAAATCGGCTAATAAGCGTCTCATATCATCTTGGTTGATTACAATGCCTTCGTCTACAATACAGGGAGCGGGTAGCGATTCCATGCCTTGATGTTTGCTCATAAGAAGTATATTTGAAGTGTCAAATTACCTAGCTAAATATTTTGCTGTAAGAAATTATGCCGTTAAAATAAAGTAGCTTATGAAACAATATTATCCCAACATTCCCCATATATTTAATCAAATTTTAAGCAAATATTTTTTCTGGTTCAAAATACCGATTAATAGTCTTTGGTTATATATTACAAATGTAATCACTTCATTTTGCAGTGGAGTAATATTTTATACCGTTATACCGCTACCAGGTAAATGGACGAATAATTGGTCAAGAATTGCTCGTTGGTGTCCGATGATCGGACTATTAATTGGTTTAATCTTGTTTTTATCAGCAAGCTTAGTAGAATTTCTGGGCATACCTAATTTGACTGGGAATGCTCTAACTGTAGCAGTTTGGGTAATTGTTACGGGAGGCTTACATCTGGATGGAGCGATGGATACCGCAGATGGTTTGTCTGTTACTAGTCCCGAACGTCGTTTGGAGGTGATGAAAGATAGTGCCACAGGAGCTTTTGGCGCGATCGCAGCTATAATTATTCTTTTGCTTAAAACCGTAACCCTCAGCGAGGTGTCATTGCCTCTTTGGTTAGTATTGCTTTCTGTAACAGGTTGGGCTAGATGGGGACAAGTTTGCGCGATCGCTTTTTATCCGTACCTCAGAGAAACGGGGAAAGGTTCATTTCACCGAGAAAATTTACGCCTACCGCAAGATATTTTATTAGGCTTGGTGGTTTTGCTTTGTTTTAGTGGCGGGTGGTTGACTGTAGATTACTTATCCTGGTGGCAAATAGGCTCGATTGTTGGGGGAAATATAGCGATCGCCCTGTTAACAGGATACTGGTTTAACAGACAGCTAGGAGGACATACAGGGGATACTTATGGCGCAGTAGTTGAATGGAGTGAAGTTTTGAGCTTATGCTTTTTGACGGCATTTTAGTAAGTTGCTCTGAAGGCTTTGGGTGTCATACCTGTAAGTTGACGAAATTGTTTAGTTAGATGGCTGTGGCTATTGAAACCACAGGCAAAGGCAATGTTGACAATTGATTTGTCTGTTTGCTTTAACAACTGCTTTGCTCGTTCGATGCGTTGCTGGAGTAGGTATTGATACGGAGGAATTCCGAGCGATCGCTTGAACAGATAGCTAAAATGAAATTGACTCATACCAAGCAATTGGGCTAAATCTGCCAGCTTGATGTCCCGATCTAAATATTCGTTGATGTAATCTAAAACTTTGACTAGTTGACGTTTGGGTAATCCTCCTTCATAGATTGAAAAGCGAGGTTGGTGAGCCGAATATTGCCTAAGTAAATGTACTGCTAGAACATTTGCTAGTGAATCGATATAAAGTCTTCCGCCTAAATTTTCCTGTTGTAGTTCAGCTAGTAACATCATACTCATAGCTTCGATCTGGGAATCACGAGTCCGAAATTCAGGGATAAATTCAACTTGCTCAGGATTCATTTCCAGTGCATCTTTGGCAACAGTTTTAATAAACTCAGACGCAATCCGAATCTGCAAAAAGCGATCTTCACTATCCCAACGAGCAAAAAACGAAGTCTTGGCAGGAGTTACAGAAATGTCCCCTTGTCCATATAATCCTGTGTGGGTTTTGCCTCCTTTAATTTGCAACAAGTATACTGGACGTGGGGCAAGAGACAGGCAAATCGAGTGTTCATCATTGTAATAAGTTTTCCCCTCCCCCGCAGGATGTTGAAATTGCTCGACCACAATGTTTTCCCAACCTCTATCCTTACTGGACAAAATGGGCAAGCTGCTACATTCAATTTGATGCCTGACGGTATGATCCATAATGCAAATTCAACTTGTTTTAATTTGATTGTATTCATTTTTGGTTTTAGAGATAATGAAAAAAACTCCTTTTCCTGCATAAAAAATTAAGGAGGTATCTGGATGAAATTACCTTTTACTGGTGGTTGTATGTGTAGGGCTATTCGCTACGAATGTTCGGCAGAACCTATTATGATGGGTAATTGTCATTGTCGCGATTGCCAGCAAGCCACAGGAACAGCGTTTGCTGCTGCAATGCTCGTACTTCGCGATGCAGTTACCATAACTGGTGATGTTAAATACTATGATGTTACAGGTGATAGTGGAAGCATTGTTAGTCGTGGTTTTTGTCCTAACTGTGGTTCTCGATTATTTAGCAAACCTCCAATTCCAGAATTCATGGGTATCATGGCAGGTAGCCTAGACAATCCAAGCTGGTTTCAACCTGAAGCAGATCTTTATACTGCCAGTGCGCAACCGTGGGATTATCTGAATCCAGATTTACCTAAATTTGCTAAGTTTCCGTCACCCGAACAGTCAAATATAACCCACTAAATCAATCCTAATTTCACCGCAAGATTGTGATAGTTTCACCAGAATTAGATAGCCCAAAATTGTTAGTTTCTCTAAGCTGGAATCATAATTACTCAGGAGAAACTATGACACATTTACTACACATCGATTCTAGTCCGCGTGGCGATCGCTCTCACTCCCGTAGACTGACCAAAGAATTTGTTGAAACATGGCAGCAGACTTATCCTGATGATATCGTCACTTATCGAGATGTTGGTCGTCATCCCGTTCCCCATGTAGATGAACCTTGGATTGCAGCAGCTTATACACCAACAGAACAACGGACACCCGAACTACAAAAAGCGATTTCTACTAGCGATCGCTTGGTCGATGAATTTTTAGCTGCCGATATCTACGTGATCGGTGTTCCTATGTACAATTTCAGTGTTCCTAGTACGTTAAAGGCATATATCGATCAAATTGTGCGGATCGGGCGAACTTTTGAAATTAAGCTAGAAAATCCTGATAACCCTTATCAACCCCTAGTATTTGGTAAAAAAATGTTTGTCATCTCCGCCAGAGGAGGTTCTGGCTTTGGAGTGGGTGGACAATACGAGAAGATGAATCATCAAACTCCCTATCTAGCAACGATATTTGGATTTATTGGTATTACTGACATCACTTTTATTGATGTTGAAAACGATGAAATTGGTGGGCAAAAGTTAGTAGACGCGATCGCCTCGGCTCGTCATCAAATCGCTCAATTGATTGAGGTTTAAATGATTAATTTCTATATATCTCAGGTAATTTGATTTGTGCAGCCGTTAAGATAAACATTCGTAGTAGGTCGTCAAATTTGTTTTGAGTAATGAGTTTTTAACTTACTACCTACTACCCACTACCCACTACCTAATCTCAACCCATCAATTCAAACTTAACGATCTAGTAGGTTTAGCGATCGCTTGTGATTAATAACTTGATAACTGGTAACTGATGAAAGAGAAGTGGCATTTAGCGACATCGACAGCGCCTTTGGAGTTTGTTCAAGGGGTGCAGCAAATTACAGGCAGAGACAGCCAGTACTGCGCTCAACTGTTATGGCAGAGGGGAATTAGAGATTTAGAACAGTTACCAGGGTTTTTCAATTCGGCTTTATATCAACCTACCAATGCTCGTGCTTTCGGTGTGGAGATGGAATGGGCGATCGCTCGATTAAAACTGGCAGGCGATCGCGCTGAGAAAGTCACGATTTGGGGAGATTTTGATGCGGATGGGATTACTTCTACTAGTGTTTTATGGGATGGTTTAGGGCAGTTTTTTCCCCAGCATTTGCAGCTTGACTACTATATTCCCAATCGACAGACTGAATCTCATGGCTTGAATTGTCCAGGAATAGCCAGATTAGCCGAAGCGGGAACCAGGTTGATTGTGACTTGCGATACGGGTAGCACCAATTTAGCAGAGATTGCCTACGCTAAAACATTGGGTATTGATGTTATTATTACCGATCACCATACTCTACCTGAGACTCGTCCTGAAGTTACGGCGATCATTAATCCTCGTTATTTTGAACAATCCCATCCTTTATATAATCTCTCTGGGGTAGCAGTCGCCTACAAGTTAGTTGAAGGATTATATGAGGCATTACCCGATCTACCTAGTCAGCCGATTGAAAACTTGTTAGATTTAGTGGCAATTGGTTTGATAGCCGACTTGGTGGAGTTAAAAGGAGACTGTCGTTATCTAGCACAGGTGGGCATTAAGCAGCTTAGAAAACAGGTAAATCCTGATACCATGACTCGCCCTGGAGTAGCTAAGTTATTAGATTTATGTAAACGTAATGGCGATCGCCCGACGGACATTTCTTTTGGTTTAGGGCCGAGAATCAATGCTGTAAGTCGGATTCATGGTGATGCTAGTTTCTGCGTTGAGTTACTTACCAGTCGCGATCGCGATCGCTGTAATTATTTAGCCGAAGAAGCGGAATTAGCTAATACTCGTCGTAAGTCATTGCAAAAAGATACGATTAAGCAAGTTACGAAAAAGTTAGAGCAGCTAGATTTATCAACTACCTCGGTAATTGTCCTCGAAGATCCTCAATGGCAAGGTGGGGTATTGGGTTTGGCTGCGGGAACAATTGCTCAAGAATATGGTCGCCCAACGGTTTTGTTGAGTAGCGAAAATAATGTAGGGGCGTTTCGCGAAGTAGGGGCGAACGGCGGTTCGCCCCTACCAAATCATGATTCGCCTGAAATTATGGCGCGAGGATCTGCTAGATCCGTTAACGGTATCGATCTATATCAACTAGTTAAATCTCAATCCAATTTGCTGCATCGCTTTGGGGGACATCCTTTTGCTGCGGGGTTAAGTTTACCTTTAGCGAATCTAGATTTATTTAGAGAAGGGATAAATCAGCAACTACGACAACAGATTAATATAGCCGAGATGATGCCCCAAATAGATATCGATCTAGTGGTTACCGTGGCAGATCTGGGTGAGAATTTATTTGACGAATTAAGACAGCTAGAACCTTACGGTATGGGTAATCCTGTTCCCAAATTGCTCATTAAAAACTGCTGGTTTAAAAATGCTTGGCATAAAAATATTCAAGATAGCCGTGGTCAAAAAATTGAGTATATCAAGACTACATTTGAGATCTGGGATGATTCTAGTAATCAAGGATTTCCTGGACTGTGGTGGGGACACTATAAAGACGAAATACCCGTCATCGGCAAGTGTGATGCGATCGCTGAACTGGATTTTAACACCTTTAGCAAACGTTATGAAATCCGCTTAGTTAGTCTAGGTTTAGCATCGGCAAGTTCTTGGCTAAATTCAGCTTTAAACTCAACACATCGATTAATCGATCGCCGTTCGACTCCCCAAGAATTAACTAATTTAGCAGTTCCTCTAGAACAAGCTAGCTTTCTCCAACAATGTCCTGGTAACTGGGGCGATCTTCGCCGAGAATATCAACAGGCTCTACAGGGCGATCGCTCTTTAGTTTTGGCTTATGAACCAGATCGCTCAACAGATGCCATGGCTGTTTGGCAACAGTTAGTTGGGGTTGCTAAATATCTCAGTCGTACCCAAAAATCAGTGACCAAATCACAAATACAAACAAAATTAAACTTAAGCGATCGCGCTTTTGAGCTTGGCTTAAAAGCGTTAGCCACAGTAGGTTTGCCGTCTAAATTGCAATCAAATCAATACCAGTTTGATTTCGTCGCCAATGATCGTGATTTTAGTTTAAATACTACTGTTGAATCTTTTTTATCAATAATTCAAGAAGAAGACTTCCAACAACAATATTTTTATCAAGTTCCCTTAACTACTATTACTCAGTCAATCATTAATTGACTGAGCGCTTAAATCACAATATTTGTAGACCTGTTAGATTAAGTTCCAGCCAATTGCTCGGTCTAGTTTAGAAGTGAGTAAGATTTAGCCTGGGCAATCATGGGGATTAAGCTTAATGTCTTTATCCCTAATTAAACCCGAAGCAATGCGGATGAAAGGACTTGAACCTTCACGTCCGAAAACGCTAGAACCTAAATCTAGTGCGTCTACCAATTCCGCCACATCCGCAAGTTTGCAACGTCTATCATCATAACAGATATTAATCATAAATCCAACATTTTAGAAAAGATTGCAAGATTGCCGACGACGATCTAAATCTGGCTCTTGCCAAGCGTAGCTAAAATGGCTAATAGAATTGACTTCAGGAGTTGCTTTACGTAAAGCTTCAATCTGAGTTTCTAAAGGAAGATGATTTCGGTATTCCTTGCCCCAAGCCCCAGCTAAAGCAGGAATGACATTTGTTTCTGGTGATGTTTTTAAGACTTTTTTCACTTCATCGGTAATGCAGTTAGTCTTTTCTTCACAGACAGCATAAGCCATGGGATGCCACTCTAAATCTGGAGAAAATTTATCCCAAGCCTGAAGACGAGAATCGAATCCTTGCGCACCGACAAGACGATTAGCATCGGGGAAAAATACTGCCCCCGCCTTTAGTCCGCGATCTTGTACTGGTTGAGCTGCTGAGGAGAGAAAATCGATTACGCCTTGGGCAGCATGGGCAACGGTAAAGAACCATAAATCTTGGTTGAGCTTATTTTGGCGAGATGATGCATTAGCTTTGGAGTCAGATTCAGAGAGGCTACCCTGCCACTTAGCGTGGGTTTCTTTCGGATATTGCTGATCGACAATTTCTATATCACGGGTAGACAGATTTCCCTTCTCAACAAATTTCTTGATCAGAGCTAATCCTTTGGAATTACTTGCTCGACTGTATAAGGCATTGAGAGACGATTTGCCGTGAATCCAAAGGTCTTTGACACTATGGACAGAAGAATGTCCAGCAACGCCACGAGGATAGCGAACATAATCAAATAAGATGCCGTCTGGCTTTCGTTCAAGTACAGCCTGGACTAAATTATTATAATCACTTTGTGCTTGAGGGGAGTAAGGATCGATAAAGGCTTGAGCGCGATCGTCGACGTAGCTGAGGCTATTTTTGCCCGTACCGTTACGAGCCAATGCTTCCTGGCGATCGGGTTTTTGAGCATAGGTATAGCCAAAATTCATCGTAAATAGCCAAGCGTAAACTTTTAAACCCCGTTGGTGTGCTTTGTCGATCGCCTGTTGTAATAAATCGATCTGATCTCCATTAGGCGATCGCACTACTGGAGTCCAAGGAGTTGGGTTATCTCCAGGCGGTAACAGCACTTGGCTATCGTAAAAGACTTCTAAATGTACCCTGTTGTAGCCTAAATTAACAATGCGATCTAAAACATAATCAATAGAACCAGGAGTGATATCGCAAGGATACAGACGCAACCAAATAGCCTGTTCTTCAGGCCAAGTTTGACTGCGACAAATCTGAAGCATTTCCCGATGTTTTTGCACAATCGCATCGTATTCTAATTTGGTTTGGTTATCCTTTAAAGATGTTCTGAGCAACTTTTCTTTAGCCATGGCATCTTCAGGAGCAAACTGACAATAAGGGCCGATAGCGGCTGTTGCGGGAATTGTCACCAAAAAACTAGAGCAACTTATCAAGCTGGTTGCTAAGGCAGTCAGAATTTTCATAGTAGTGTTAGGAAGTGTGTGATTTAGCTGGAGGAATTTAACCGCGATCCCGAAGGGTAGGCGGAGCCTAATCGCTTGATGAACTATTTTTTGATTAGACATAAATTGTGGCTTGTTTTCTCATAAAAAATGTTCAATTTGGCGCATCCTCGATCTCACTTAGTTGCTTCCTGTGATGGAATCGAACAACCTGATTACTCGACTCGGTTGATGCTACCTCAATTATTAGCTATTTGATGGTTTGAGATTAGGAAACAACATTTTAGCAAGATTAATAGCAAATTTATGAATAAACTACCAGCATAATACGCAAATATTGAAGCTAAACATTGAACTTATGGACATTTTTGTTTCTGGTCGTCTTTGTCTATTTGGAGAGCATAGTGATTGGGCAGGAGAATATCGGCAGGTTAATCCTCAAATCAAACCTGGCTGTGCTGTAGTGGTGGGTACAAACCAAGGTATCTATGCCCGCGTAAATCAGAATCCTGACCTAATTTTTAAGACCCTGCATTATGAAGCATTAGAATTAGCTATGGACAAAGAACTGTTGTTAGCTATGGCGCAGACGGATAATTTTTATAGTTATGTAGCGGGGGTAGCTTACCAGGCTTTAATTCGTTATGGAGTTGGTGGTTTGGCGATCGACAACTATCGCATGGATTTACCATTACAAAAAGGCTTGTCTTCCAGCGCCGCAATCTGTGTTTTAGTCGCCAGAGCATTCAATCAGCTTTACGATCTTGGTTTAAGTCTTGCTGAAGAGATGGAATTAGCCTACTGGGGAGAAAGGACTACTCCTAGTCAATGTGGCAGACTCGATCAAGCTTGTGCTTATGGTCAGCAGCCGATTTTAATGACTTTTGATGGCGATCGCCACACCACAAAACCATTAACTGTCAAACAAAATTTATCTTTAATTATTGTCGATTTGGCAGGGGCAAAAAACACTCAAAAGATTCTCGCTCAACTAAATCAGTGTTACCCCCAGGCGCGAAATACGATCGCAGTTCAAGTACAAAAATATCTAGGTGAAATTAACCAAGCATTAGTTAAACAGGCTGTTATCGCCCTGCAACAAGGGAATGCTAAGAAAATTGGCGCTTTGATGAATCAAGCTCAAGCAGAATTTGACCGCTATGTTATTCCTGCTTGTCCCGAACAGTTAAAAGCACCTATGCTCCATCAGCTACTCGATCATCCATCACTCAAGCCTTACATACATGGGGGTAAAGGCGTTGGTTCACAAGGGGACGGTACAGCACAGTTAATTGCCCAAGATCGCAGTAGTCAGTCAGAAGCGATCGCTTTGATTAAAAGAGATTTTCCGCAGATGCAATGTTATAAGTTAGATATTCCCCAGCAAATAAACTAAAATGGGAAAAGACGTTCTAATCATAGAACGCCTAAAAAAAAGCTTTAGTTTTCTAGTAAAGCTCTTCTTCTTGATGAGTAGTGATTGTACAATCAGAGCTAGGATAAGCAACGCAAGTAAGAACGTATCCAGCTTCGATTTGATCGTCATCAAGAAAAGACTGATCGGATTGGTCTACAGTACCAGACTCAAGTTTACCCGCACAAGTAGAACAAGCACCAGCACGACAGGAGTAGGGTAAATCCAAACCTTGCTCTTCAGCAACGTCAAGAATGTACTCATCATCAGGTACTTCAATAGTTTGCTCGCCTTCAGGCATTTTTAAAGTAACGTTATAAGTAGCCATGTAAGTTTTCCTCTTTTATCAGGTGAAATATTAATTACTGCTAGCATAATCAGACTCATCTGCTTTTTTTAAATTAAGCCGATTTTTCTTGACCATCCAGCATCATTTTTGATACTAAGGGAAAAATACTAATTATTGATCGGGCATTAGCAATGAGATTTGTAATTTATCTTACCATAAGTTTTACTTATGCTTGTCTGGAGGTAATAAACCTGGTTTTAAAACCATTCTATGTCGTCCATAACCACGAATCAGTCAGATAATTTAAATATTAAAACCACAATCAAAAAGCCAATATTTTCTCTAAAAATAACTATTAATTATAGTTATAGCCTTTTCCTATAATAATAATGGTTAATTTACCCCGTCAAGTTGTTGACGACCATTTTGAATCACTAGCAACATCTGCTGCATTCTCTGTTCAATATCACCCAGAACTTGATCGGCATAATCATCAGCCCCTTTTTGAATGGCTTGAGATTCGGCGATCGCATTTTGGTGTAACTCTCTCATTTCATTAAGAGTTGCTTGCTTGAGATGCTCACATTCCTGTTCAGTTTTTAGTCTAATCTTTGCTCCGTCTAACTCTGCTTGGCGCAATATACTTGAATCCTGCAAGATTTGATTAGCTTGTGCTTGTGCGGATTTTACTAATGAAGTGGCGTAATTTTCAGCCTCAGAAATGATTTGCTGTTTATGGTTGGCAATGGTAGTGGCAGTAGCCAAATCTACAGGTAAATGTTCTTTAATTTGATTTAGCTGATGCAGAACGATCACGCGATCGATAATGATCAATTCAGTTAATGGAACATGAGTACTATTAATAATTAATTCTTCTAAAGCATCTAACTCAATTTCTAGATTAAAACCTAGTGGCTGATTGGCGATCGCTTCTGGTCTATCAACAGAAACTGTAGAAGATTGAGTATAATTAGTTGGCAACATTAATACAAGCAAATATATTTAATTATTTGAATTTATTTTTAACTCAAATTAGACTTAATTGCCAACCTATTTATTACTTAGAAAATATCATTTATTTTAGTAGCTTATATTAAGCTTTATTTACATATCACGGTATTTCTGCTCTATATCTTCAGCGATATCTTGAGAAACTAAATGTTCAATTGCACCTCCAAATTGAGCGATTTCTTTAACAATACTACTACTTAAAAAACTGTACTCTTTGGTAGTAGCTAAAAATACGGTTTCAATTTCTTGATTAAGAGTTTTGTTAGTGTGAGCCATCTGTAATTCTTTCTCAAAATCAGATAGGACTCTTAAGCCTCTTAGCAATACTCCAGCATTATGTAATTTGGCATAATCAACAGTTAAACCAACAAAACTATCTACTTCTACATTGTCAATATGCTTAGTACATTGGGTAATTTGTTCAATTCTTTTTTCTACTGAAAATAAGGGCCGTTTACTAGGATTAGAAAGCACGGCGACAATAACTTTTTCAAAAAGTTTCGCTCCTCTTTCCACAATATCAATATGCCCCAAAGTAATCGGATCGAAGCTACCTGGATAAATTGCGATCATAATTTATACTATTTTACTATTAATTAGTTTCACCTCCTCAACTGAGACTTCATCATACTCTGGCCTTAATTCAAATAGCATAAATAAAACCTTAATAAAGCTTGCGAGCGGTACAGCTAAAATCAAGCCTAAAAATCCACCTAGCTGTGCGCCAACCAAGAGTGAAACTAAGACTAAAACAGGATTTAACCCAGTAAATTCGCCTAACAGGCGTGGTGCAATCACACTTTCTACTATTTGCTCAATCACAAAAGAAACTGCTAAAACTTTTAGACCCAACCAGATACTTTTGAGCGCCATTAAAAAGCTAACTAAGCTAATACTTAAAGCTGCACCAAAGGGAAATAACGCCATCAAACCAACTACCAACCCAAACAACAAGGCAAAGGGTATTTGAATAATCAAGAAGGCAATTGTAATCGAAACACCCATTACCGATGCCACTGTCAGTTGTCCGATAAAATAGTTGTTAAAAGTGCGTTTTAGGGCATCACGAATATTTTGTCTAGAAGTATTGGGGAAAAATTGAAACACATCTGCCCATAGTTCATCGCCATGAAGCAACATATAGAAAGTTAAGACAATAGTTAAGAGCAAATCTAGGATACTACCTACTACTGACAAGAAGCTCCCTAAAATCTGACCACTTAACTGCTGTAATTGATAGGTAACTCGACTGAGAGAGTCGGCAACCAAATTGCTGATATCGACTGGTAAATTTCGCTCCTCTGCCCAGGCTTCAAAGACTGCTGCTTGTTCACTCCCAGAAGCAACATAGCTAGGCAAACGTTCCAGTAAACCATTTAGCTGGTTGAGTAAAATTGGAATCACCGTAACGCCAATAAAGGCTAACAGCAAGATTCCAATCAAAAGAACTATCAAAATGGCGATCGCTCGGGGAATATTACGCTTTTCAATCAGGCGAACGGGATAATCCAAGATAAATGACAGCAGGGTAGCAGTGATGAATATGGTAATCAGAGATTCAAAATATTCAAATGCTAAGATAATCAGCCAGCCATTTAATACCAATAATGGAACAACTAGCCCGACAGTAAGCCATTTCGGTAACTTAGAGATTCTTTCGATCATGTTTTTGGTATAGACAGCAGGATTAAATATACCAATTTATCTCAAAAAGAGCATAACTGACCTCCCACGCAAGTTAGAACAATTTTAGTAATGCAACTTCATCTGCTTAACTTTTTTGGGATTTAAAAACACTAATGGTCGGAGAAGAAGTTTGAACAAAATCAATCCTGACTGCAATTCATTGGGAATTTTGCGTACTTCCCATTGACCAGGGCGACAATAAAGCATTTCTACCAGTTCACGATGTTGCTCCGTGGTGACATTTTGAAATTTAATAATCGCATTAAAAGCACCGTCAGCAGTAAAGCTGCGCGTTACCTTGCCAGAGAGAATCAGAATCTCTGGGATTAATTCCACCATCACATTAGTAGATAGATGAACTGGTGAATCGAGATTGATTTGGACTCCTTCTTCCGAAATTTTTTGGGTTGTACCCTGATAAACTTGGCGATTGGACTCCGTCCACGCTGCGCGATCGCCATAGATATTAATTTCTTGCTTACGGCTGTACCATTCATACAAACTAAGTTTGGGTAAATCTAGCAGAGTCATCATCGCAACAGCAATAGTGATTAGATTGTAAGCACCCCAATACATGCTTAAGTTAAATCCAGTTTCGGGAAAACTGAGCAAGCTAATACTAAAACTAATTAAAGTTGCTCCTAACAAGATTGTCATGGGTAAAGCCAAAGACCAATTGTAGTTGAACTTGTCTCTAGCTAAACCTTTAGGTGTAACTTTGAAGCCTTTGCCAAATGGATTTAACAATACTTTAATTACGGTGATAAAGACAGGAATTGCCTGAACAATCGAGTAAACATCAGAAAGTAGAATGGAGCGCGATCGCCTATTAAGCCAAGAAAAGACGGTTAAAAGCAAGATGTAATAAGGTAAAACTACATACATAGTTTCGGGTAAGCTGGAAACGATCGGGTTTAAATGCCCAAAAGTACAGATGATTGGCACAAATAGAAAAAAGACACGGGGAAAACAGGTCAACCAATGGACTAGACCTTCGAGGTGCGCCAATCTTTGCCAGAAGTTTAAACCAGGGATAGTTAAAGGATTAGATTTAATAAAAAAGGCTTGTAGAGTGCCTCTTCCCCAGCGTAATCTCTGGTCGATATGCGCACCAATACTTTCGGCGGCTAAACCAGCACTCAGTTTTTCATTAAGATAGGCAAGCTCATAACCTTTAGCTGACAAGCGAATCCCTGTAAAATAGTCTTCACTGACCGAATCAGTGACAAAATAACCTATTTCTTGTAATGCATCGCGTCTAGCGATAAACGATGTTCCCGCACAAACTACACTACCTGCACCATCTCTAATTGGCTGGAGATAACGGTAGAACACTTCTTCTTCTGGAGTTAAAACATTCTCCAAGCCTAAGTTACGGGCAATAGGATCGGAATTATAATAACTTTGAGGGGTCTGTAATAAACCTATTTTAGGGTTATGGAAAAAGCCGACAGTGCGCTCTAAAAAATTAGTTGTTGGCACAAAATCCGCATCGAAAACCACCACTAACTCGCCTTTAGTTTGTTTTAAAGCATTATTGAGATTACCAGCCTTAGCATGAGAATTATCTGGTCGAGTAATATAGTGGCAGCCTAATTCTTGAGCAAGCTTTTTAATACTTTGTCTTCGAGTATCGTCAAGGACATAAACCTGTTTGCGGTCATAGTTAAGTGCCTGACAACCAATAATAGTTCTTTTAACAATAAAATCAGGCTCGTTATAGGTGGGAATTAGAATGTCTACGGTAGGATTATAACGACCTTCTTTAACAGCAATACTGCATCGATCTGCTTGGCGAGTGCGGTTTTTAGCAGTAAATAGTAACAGCATTTGAAATGCAGTACCAATCATGGCTAATAGTTCCATGCTCAAAAGAGTAATACTAAAAATACCGTCTACTGGATTAGAAACATTAAGACTACAAAGCGATCGCCAGGCAAAATAGCGGAAAAACAAGAGTAGACAAAGCATCCCAACCAAGCGTTGTGAGAAAACTGTAGGCTGAGGAGATAATCTCATCACTACTTGAGCTACCAAAAACAGAATTAACGTTGGCACTAGCAAATAGTAATTATTGCCTAACTGTGGTGGCATCAGCCATTGAGGAGGATTAGACTGAATTAAATGTAGCTGTACAAATAATTCGGTAACATGACTGTTGCCCAATAACCAAGAAATCGCGATCGCACCCACAAAACCTAAAGCTGATAAAATTACCAAAGTAGGAACTTGAAGGTTAAATTTACGCCATGATTGTGGTGGATTGCAGACTTTTTCAGTTACTGCTGTAGGCTTGATAGTTTGCATTTTTAAGTTATAGTTGTCCTACCATTTCAAGTGAGGCTAGCTTAACAAAAGATATGTAAATTTCTCGTTAACACAAGGTTGGATTTTAAAGATTTTGTGGTAGTATTTCTGGAAACACTAGCTCAATCGAGATTATTCGTAGCTCGCTTCAAGATTTAAAAATCTAAACAATAAGAATAAAAACAAAATTTAAAATAATTCGTTTTTATTTCGTTAAGAGTGTTAGTGTTAAGACGGAGAATCAACAGATTAAAGATTAAGTTTGTATCCAGTCTCTACAGGTTTTTTCCGTAAAGTATTGAGCTATTTCTTTCCCAATAATCCAGTCTCTCTAAACACAACACTCATTGAGAGGACAATTAACATGTCAATTTACGTAGGCAATTTATCCTATGAAGTTAATCAAGAAGATTTAACTGAAGTCTTTGCCGAATATGGAACTGTTAAACGGGTTCATATTCCTAGCGATCGCGAAACAGGACGTGTTCGTGGTTTTGCATTTGTCGAAATGGAATCCGAAGCTAATGAAGATAAAGCTATTGAAGCTTTAGATGGAGCAGAGTGGATGGATCGTGCGCTAAAAGTTAATAAAGCTAAGCCTCGTGAAGATAATAGAAATGGTGGTGGTCGAAATAACCGCTTTTAAGCTCTCTTAGGTTGTCAAGTTTGAATTAATGGACTGAGGTAGGTAGAGGAGATATTGTTTTTTCTACTCCCTTCACTCCTCATACCATTTCTCCTTGAGGCTGCACTTAATATTCTAAGTTTAAATCTCGCGCCAAGACGCAAAGACGCAAAGGGGTTAAATTTAATTTAGTGCATTGTTATAGAGAATTGGTATCAAAACAGTCTTGACAGACAATATAGTTAAATTAAAAAAACTAACGCCTTTAGGATCGAGTAGATAAGCTCTACATCACTTTCTTAGAGGCGTTTTATTGTTTGAATTTTAGGGAAATTAAGCGAATGAGGAGTGTTGGGCTTACAGATCTTGCTGATATTCTTCCAACAAATCAATCAGATTCATTTGGCACTGCATTGGTAATAGTTGGCTGAGGGCTAATTCTGTCTGACCACCACCAAGTTTAACGGGAATATCTTTTAAGACAGCAGAGATCGCCTCTTCAGTCAAAGAATTATCTTCCAGAAGGGGATAAATTTTCTCTGCTAGGGGGGTATGTAAGTGGGCATCATTGAGATATAGATGCCACTTGGCAACATCAATGTAAATGTTTTCGCCAATTTTCGCTGCTAAAGCTTCGATTTCTCTTGTAGTAGCCATTTGATTTTGATTTAGGTTTTGATTGTGGTGTAATCTGCGATCGCCTTAATATAGATAAAGTGTAGCGCTAAAATACCAAACCAGATACCATTAACCCACAGTAGCCAAGACCATTGCGTCGATTTTAAAATATGGACGAACCATAAGCCAGAGTTGGTGGCGGCATAAATACCAACGTGAATTGCAAAATTCATTAGGTCATCAAGACGGCGATACTCAGGATCGCTTTGGCGATCGGGTTCGCGAGGCCAACGAGGAGGCATAGGTAATAACTAAATAAAAAGTAGACATATTCGACAATATTCTTATTGTATCTGTTTAGCTGCTTTTTGCTCAGCAAAATAATCTCCCGATTTTCCCCCTGTCTTACTCAAAAGACGAATCTCGGAAATTTGCATTGATTTCTCTAATGCCTTTGCCATGTCGTAAAGCGTTAATGCTGCTACTGATACGGCAGTTAAAGCCTCCATTTCTACTCCTGTTTCTGCTTTAATGGCTACCTTAGCCTGAATTTCATATCCAGGTAATTCAGCATTAGGAGTAATCTCCACCTCTATTTTATGAATTGGTAAGGGATGGCACATTGGAATCAGGTTTGCTGTCTGTTTTGCTGCCATAATGCCAGCAATTTTTGCCGTCCCCAAGACATCGCCTTTGGGTGCGTTACCCGCTTCGATCTTAGTTAAGGTTTCGGCGGACATGATCACTTTGCCCACGGCGATCGCCTCTCGACGAGTTATTTTTTTCGCTGAAACGTCTACCATTTGAGCTTCTCCGCGATCATTAAGATGGGAGAGAGATGAAAATTGATCTTTTTCTTGCATTGCTTTACCTCGTTCTGCTACTATTGAACACTGTTGGGTAAGATAAGTAAAACACCTTAACCAAGTTAGGGGCGAGTAGCTCAGTGGATTAGAGCATTTGGCTACGAACCAAAAGGTCAGGGGTTCAAATCCCTTCTCGCTCATACCTACCTGTCGGTTGTCTGGCAAACATTGAGACTTTAACATTTTTTAGACCTCAAGTGTTTGCTAGTAACTTTACTGAAGATGCTTTTGGCGATCTCCAAATCGAAAGTTAACAGGATACATATATACCTCAAAGTTAAGCGGTTAATATCATAAGAGAGGATGCTGGTCACAGTATCCTTTTTTCATTTATAAATAGCTGGAAGGTATAGTAAAAGTTTATTTAGGCTAGTGGCACTCTAATATATTTAATCAATAGGTTATTAAGATAAAACAATTTATGAAAATCGCAATTACAGGAGCAACAGGACTAGTTGGTAGTCAATTGGTAGCTCAACTAAACCAGATAGGACATCAGATTTTAGTATTCACTCGTAACCCCGACAAAGCACGAAAAGTTTTTCCTGCCTCCGCTTTGGCTAATTTGGAAATTGTTCAATATACTCCTCAAGAGTCGGGAGCATGGCAACAAAGCATCTCTGGTTGTGATGCGGTAATAAATTTGGCGGGAGAACCAATTGCTGAGCGTTGGACTATCCAGCAAAAGCAAGCAATCATGGAAAGTCGCCAGCTAGGAACTAGAAAAATAGTTGAAGCGATCGCCATGGCCGAACAAAAGCCACAAGTGTTAGTTAGCGGATCGGCGATCGGCTATTATGGCACCAGCGAAACCAACGCCTTTGACGAAACTAGTGAATCGGGTAGCGATTTTTTGGCGCAGGTATGTCAAAACTGGGAAGCTGAGGCACAGAAGGTAACAGAACTAGGAGTACGTTTAGTTATCCTGCGGATAGGCATTGTCCTGGCTAATGGTGGCGCATTAGGCAAAATGATTGGGCCTTTTAAAATGTTTGCTGGTGGCCCTATTGGTAGCGGTAAGCAGTGGTTTTCTTGGATTCACCGCGCTGATTTAGTTAATTTAATCTGTCAGGCAGTTGAAAATCAGCAAATGTCGGGGGTCTATAATGCGACTGCACCCAACCCTGTACGGATGAGTAAACTGTGTCAGACTTTGGGCGAAGTAATGAATCGACCTTCCTGGCTACCCGTGCCTGATTTTGTTTTAGAACTATTATTGGGGGATGGGGCGATCGTCGTTTTACAAGGACAGCAGGTATTACCGAAACAGACACAGCAGATCGGGTTTAACTATCAATATCCTGAGCTTAAAGCTGCGTTGGCAGATATTGTTAATTGAGTAGAGTGGCAGCTGGTGGTTATTCGTTAAAACCTAATTAAAAGGGACTATTAACGAGATTTATGACCAAACCAGCTTCGTTCTTTTACTTGAGAATATTTACAGTCTAGTAACTCAACCACATCATTCATGTTGCCGCTGTTTTTTACCCAAGCCTCTTCAACATCAGGGAAATCAATTTTACAGTTCTCGCATTTTTTTTCCGAATAAAAGCGAATCGGACACCAGAAAGATTCAACATTGCGCAGCATTTCCGTCCCTAGCGACCATACACCCGTCATCCAGTCGCAATATAAACACCAAATTAGGTCGTAACCAACTAAGCCTGTAAACTTTTGACGTGAGACATTTACCCAATCCCGAGCTTGATATTTGGGCAAGCCGATCAGCCATGTCAACGGAGGATAGGCTAAAATTTCGGCCAAGCGAACTGTCCAAAAACAGGGTAGAGCCAATAAGGTGATCCAAACTGCAAGATGATTGCGCCAACCACCGACGATACGGCTCAAGGTAGGAAAAATTTTTGGTTCTCGGCGACTTTTGTAGTTAACTAGCTCATGAAAAATAATCCAAATCCAAAGTGTACTAAATTGAGCTATTAAAGCGGCGATCGCGCCACGACCACCAGCAATTAAACAGCCAACTAGTAAAGGTAACAACATAAAGTATGCCAGCAATAAATCGATTCCTGGTGCATGACAAAGTGAATCTGATAGCTGGTTGCCTGATTTACCTAAACGAGGCAGAAGATGAAGCAATAAGGAACTGCTAACTAAAATTGCTGTTAGTGATAAATAAACTTCAATCACTAAATTCATTAAATTCATTTTTAATTTTACCTTTTTGATGTGATTTTAATGAGGCGCAGATCTTGAAATAGCTTGTAATAATTTACCGAATATTTATTTAATATTTTGTAATATTCGTTTTTTTTATTGTATATATAATATTTTTATAGATTGTGTAACGTTAAACAGAGATAAATTATTAAAAAACTTAACGAACTAGCTATTAATTAATCAAAGCTAGCTTACACTTTTGTTTCGATCACTGAATATGGTTAAAGTCATAATAGACTATAATTTTAACGAGTTGACTAAGATAAAAGTGTAGATTTGCTCTGGCTTTTTTTACGGAAAAACTAAACAAAAAAAATAAGCTAAGAAGTTAAATAATTACAACTATAAATAAAATTGACTGCAAACTAATGAGTTTCACAATTTATTGGGTTTTATTTTAGTTTAATTTAGGAGAAAAACTATGAGTTCTACCCTAGAAATTAGCTCCCATCGGCAAAATTCTCTGCCCCAAAAATATAGCAAACTAATTGAACTTTTACAAAGTCAAAATATTCAAGTTCTCCTTGAGCAAGAAGCGCACTCTAGCTCAAACCCTTGGGATATTATTTGTCAAAGCGATCGCCGAAACTATGTACTTCAACAATTTACCCAGCTTAAGACTTTGGGTTTAGGCAATGCCTATATAGCGGGATATTGGCACTGTGCCAGATTAGATTTTTTGTTTGAGCGTCTTTTTGCACTCAATTTAGATACCAAGTCCAACTCAATCTTATTTGAGCTGCCCAATTCACCCGCCTTAATTTTGGAACAATTACTGTATAAGTTTTTTAATGTCTCTCTAATTAAGCAGCATGATGTAGCAAAAATACACTATGACTTACCGACGGAGCTATATGAAGGCTTTCTCGAAGAGTCGATGAAATACACCACTGGAGACTGGACAGGATTAGAACAAGTTCCCGAAAACTTAAATGCTGCTCAAAGACAAAACCTAGAATATTGGGTTGAGGAACTACAAATTCAGGATGGAGATATTATTCTTGATTGTGGCTGTGGCTGGGGAACCTTACCTCAACATTTAGCTAACCGTTTTGCTCTCACCTATATTGGTATTACGATTTCAGATGTACAGGTAGATTACTGTCGCTCGAAATTTGCGGGAGTAGACAATTACTATTTTTACAATCACAGCTACCATAATCAATATCAAAAAATTCTGGCTGAATCTGGTGTCGATCGCATTACCAAGTGCATCTTTTTAGAAACTATTGAACATGGTGGTACTAAAAACTGGGGAAATATCCTCCACAATATCCGCACAATAATCACTCAAGATGGTCTTTTGGGTATTCAAACCAATGGATCTGATCATCCCGTCTTAGTCAGCGATCCCTATATCAATCGCTATATATTTCCTCATCTGGCTTTAGGTTCTCCTGCCGAATTAGGTAGGGCGATTGAGAAAAATCGTCAGTTCATTATGTGTCGAGAAAACAATATTTCTCAACAATATGGAGTAACTTGGAGAACTTGGAATCATTACTTCCAAAAAAATTGGAGTGATATTCAACCTCATATTACAAAAATCATCGATTCAACCCCATTTTCCACTACAGCAGAATGGAAACGCCATTGGGAATACTTCTTGTTACTTTGCGCTGGTGCTTATGATGCAGGAACTTATCCTCAGCTTTATCAACTGACTGCTAAACCTCATTTTTTTCCTCGCTAAAGCAGATAATTCTTTAAATTCCTAAGATTGAGCCTAGATAACATGCCTAGAGTAACTTTTTGGGCATGTTGTTTAGTATTCTAGTAAAAATTGCAGGTTCATCTAAAATTCTGACCAAAATTAATCCACCCTGAATCTCGATCATGGCATCTTGCGATCGCTCGCGGGCTAGTTTTGGTTCAATTCCCGCTTCAATTAATACTTGCGTTAGAGTATCAATCCAGATTTCTAGTTGCTGTTTAACTTGGTCGTGAAATAATTTATCGGCTTCTCCCCAAGACATCATAGCGAGAAAACAATTGTTATTACCATGGGCATAATAATCGTCTAAAGCTTGACACATCAACAAGATTCTCTCTTCAGGTGTACCAGAACTTGGCAAAAATTGTAGCACTGTCTCCTCAAAACTCTTGGCTATATAATCCATCACCGCGTTTGCCATCCCTTGTTTACCCTGGGGAAAATGATGATATAAGCTTGCTTTGCCTAAACCAGTTGCTTGAGACAACATAGATAAACTCGTGCCTTCATAACCATACTGTCTGAAGACGGGAATCAGCTTGAGAATTACTTGCTCTTTAGACATCAAGATCGATCTTTCTTAAATACTTTGTAGTGCTTATTTGACATTATACCGAACAATCGGTATAGTAATTTTATCAATCTCTAGACCAAACGATCGGTACAAATTCATGACAATTAAACTTTATGATTTCGAGTTATCGGGAAATTGTTACAAAGTAAGGCTGCTGATGTCTTTATTAGGTTTGGAACATGAACTTGTACCTGTTAACTTGCCAGCAGGAGAACATAAATCACCTAAGTTTTTGCAGCTTAATCCTTTAGGAGAAGTTCCAGTTTTAACAGACGGAGATTTAGTGCTTGCCGATTCTCAAGCTATTTTGGTTTATCTCGCCAGGAAATATGGCGATCAGACTTGGTTGCCTAACGATGCGGAATCCTTGAGTCGGATTGTGCGGTGGCTATCAATCGCTGCTGGAGAAATTCGTCAAGGCGTAGCAACAGCAAGATTGTTTTATCTATTTAATAGCAAAGGTATTGATATTGAAGCAGTAATGGAGAAATCGGCGATTATTTTACAACAGCTAGAACAACATTTAACTGATAGGGAATGGCTAGAATTAGGACATCCTACTATTGCCGATATTGCAGTATTTCCTTATGTAGCTTTAGCTGCCGATGGCAAAATTTCCCTTAAACCCTATCCGCAAATATTAGCTTGGTGCGATCGCCTTAAACAACTACCAGGATTTATCTCCATGCCAGGAATTTAGTTAGCAATTATTAAACTAAACATAAGTTAGAGTTATGCGACGTAAATTTACAGAAATAGCTTTTACCCCTGAAGTCAAAGCAGCACAAAGCCAATATGGCACAAGAGAAATATATGAAAAGTTTGTGCAGCAGGGTATTACGGAAGATCTCTTAACCGCTCAAGAAATAGAGTTTATTCAAGCTAGAGATAGTTTCTATCTGGGGACAGTGGGTAGTAATGGCTATCCCTATATTCAATTTCGTGGTGGCGCGCCAGGCTTTCTGCGAATTATCGACGAGAAAACTTTAGGCTTTGCCGATTTTAAAGGGAATCTACAATATATTAGCGTGGGTAATTTATTATCAAGCGATACCTGCGGTGTGCTTCGCAATCGCGTTTTTTTGTTTCTAATGGACTATGCTCATCGTCGCCGTTTAAAAATTTGGGGACGAGCAAAAGTAATCGACGATGCCTCTTTATTGTCAGAATTAGCAGTATCAAACTATCCAGCAGAAATTGAGCGAGGAATCATAATTACCATTGAAGCAATGAGTTGGAATTGTCCCCAGCACATTCCCCTGAAATATTCAGAGGCAGAAGTAAAAGCCAAAACTGACCCCTTGGAAGCAAAAATTAAAGAATTAGAGGCAAAATTAGCCAAGCTTACTAAATAACTTCTAAGAGGATGTCTGAGAACTTGATTCTGTTATGCTTAGACCCTAGCAGATCCCCCCTAGCCCACGGCAGTCGCTACAACGGAGGAAACCTCCGCAACGCGCTGCCTCCCCTTAACAAGGGGGGAATCGGAATCAAAGTCCCCCTTAACAAGGGGAGCCACTGCGGTCTTGGGGTCTCCCCAAGTAGAGCAAGTGGCATGGATTTAGGGGGATCTACCCACTGAAAACGTAGCAATTAGACTTTTCAGATATCCTCTAAGAAACAAATCACGTCAAAGACTTATTTAAAGCATAAACATCTGGTACTTTACCCAAAGCAAAGTTGAGAGAATGACGCAAGTTTTTTCCTGTTTGAGTCATAAAAATAATTAAAGCGATCGCGGCGACAACTGCTGCTAGAGAAAATATCCCTTGATAGCCACCTAAAGTATCATCCAGAAAGCCAAAAATAGGGCCTCCTAGGGCGATACCAACATCAAAACCTCCCATACAGAGGGCAAACACTTTTCCCCTTTCATTGGCGTAGGAACGGTCAGCAATTAACGCTAAGGTCAAAGGAATCAATACCCCTGCCCCTGCACCTTCGGCGATCGCTGATAAGATAAACATAGTCGTAGTCTGCGCTTGAGCAAGTAGTACCATCGAAACTACATAACAAACTAAAGCGCCAGTAATAAACAAACCCCGTCCATAGCGATCGCTTGCTGGTGCTACAACAATACGGACGACAAAAGAAGCGATCGCCGTTGCCGTATAGTATAGACCGACATTAAAATCTAGCTGTAGTTCTTTAATAAACAGCGGTAAAAAAGCCACCAAAGTTCCAAATACTAGTCCGATCAAGAGCAAAACCATCGTGGGGACAAGTAGGGCAGGATCTTTAGTTAGCTGCCAAAAATCTCGCTTAATTTGGGGCGAATGACTTTGAGCCATACCATCGGGTAAAGCAGATTCCTCGATCAGGCTGGAAAAAACAAAAGCTACCACACCACAAATTGCCGAAATCCCAAACAGAACTTCATAACCTGTACCTTGGGGAAAATATTGTTGACCACTAGCTTGTAAAAATCCCCCCAAAGCTGGGCCAATAGACATTCCAACTGGTACAGCCAGATTCATGTAGCCAATTAATGTTCCTCGATGCTGGATGGGAGAAAGATCCACCACCAAAGCACTATAGCCAATTGTAAAGGCAGCAATGCTGATACCGTGAAAAGCTCTAATCGATGCTAGACCATAGATAGAATGTACGAATAAATAAAATATAGGTGCTAAAAATGCCACCAGGGTACCAATCAGAATTACTACTTTCCGACTGCGACGATCTGCTACTTTGCCCAACCAGGTACGAGAAGCTAAAAGTCCGATCGCAAAACTGCCCATCACAAAGCCAACTTGCTTGGTAGTTCCTCCCAGATCTTGAACGTAGATCGGCAAAGCGGGTAATAAAAGAGTGATGCTGATCCAAAATAGCAGTCCAGCTAAAAAAAGGTAAATTAGCTTCTGTTTAGTTGATGATTCAAGAGCTTTCCAGACTTCCACAGGTTACGTAAAAAGATTAAAAATAGAGGGGCTTTCTTAATCTAACTTAATACTAAAAATTAAAGAATTATCTAGTCACATAGATAGATATCAATATTGCATCTACCAAAATACGATTAGCCTGGCGATCGCTAAACTCACTACTTTACCGCAAGATTACTAGTGGGCAGATCTCTAACTACTCCTTAGAATTAGAAAGACTAGCAAGTCAATAATTGATTAATAACTTCTATGAATAATAAATTATCCAATAAAAATTTAAAGCAAGGTTTGGGATTTTTCACCGCCGCGATCGATGCCACCCTAATCTATAATTTCAGTCAAGATTTATCGGATATCAAGCTATTTATTCTTAAACTGCTATTAACTATTTTTGTCTCGGCGGGTATCTGGCTCATCATTTGCTACGTTATCGATCGCGTTGATGGTGCTTAAGCATAGCTATTAATGTCTTCCTGAATCCAGTTCTCTACTGGTTTGCCGTCTTTACGACGTAGTTTAATTTCACGCATAATAACTAATCCCGAACCTGGTGGTGCTGGTTTCTCCTCGAAAGAAATCTCATAATCATCAGGATTTTCATTTCGTTCCCGCAACCAATCCTGCACCTTAATTTCACAAAAGAAAGACTGTCCCTGCTCAAACATACGGCTAATTTGCATTGACAGGCTATGAATATTTAAACGAGCCATAATTTTTTATCAGTAATCACTAATCAATACCTAATTCTAGGATCAATATAGGCATTAATAATATCGATCGCAATACTAGCCAACACTACAATTATTCCGAAGAATACCATTACTCCCTGTACAGTAGGATAATCGCGCAAAGATATTGCTTCATATAGTCTATTACCTAACCCTGGCCAAGAGAAAGTGACTTCTGTTAGCACTGCACCACCAAGTAGGGAGGAAAAGGTTAAACCCAATACCGTAATTACAGGAATTAAGGCATTTTTCAGCGCATGGTTAATTAAAATATGCTTTTCGGCAATGCCTCTGGCTCTGGCTGCTTCTACATAGTCTGCCTGTAGAGTTTGCTTGAGATTCACCCGCACGATGCGTTCAAAGATACCGCTGAGGAGTAAGCCTAAAGTTAAACTGGGCAATGCTAAATAATGGATGGTGTTGAGCAGCATTCCTAAGTCTCCCGCTAGTAAACTATCAACGATATATAGCCCTGTAATATTAGGCGGAGTTGTGGCGCTTACGGGAAAGCGAGTACCTAGAGGAAACCAATTTAGATTCACGGCAAAGATCAGCTGTAATACCATCCCTACCCAAAATAGAGGCAGAGAATAGGTGATAATGCCAAATAGTCTTCCCCCAGCATCTAAAAACTTATTCGAGGAGGCAGCGGAAACCATTCCTGTAGATACGCCTACAGTTACCGCTACTACCATACTGCAAAAGGAAAGTTCAACGGTAGCAGGAAAATATTCTTGGATTACTGACCAAACTGATAAACCCCGACTGGAAAGAGAGCTACCTAAATTGAAGCTCAGTAAATCTTTGAGGTAGTCTAGATATTGTTGCCAAAGAGGATCGGTTAAACCTAACTGCGATCGCAATGCCGCCTTAGCAGCTTCAGGCGCACGAGTACCTAAGATCGCATCGGCTGGATCTCCTGGAGTTGCTCGCAACAGCAAAAATACAATAGTGGCGATCGTCAACAACATTAAAGGCGCAAGCAACAAACGAATCAAAATATAGGATTGTAGAGCTTTAGAGCGAGACATAGTCAGCCATAATGAATAATCCTATTAGTTATAGCAGTCACTATTCTAAATTTGAACAATCTGGAATCTGACTCAGTTACTTGTTAGTTGATTGACTATCTTGCCCGATATTTAACTCCTTCTTACTTTTCTTCAGCTCTTTCCACAGAGATTTAATCCGCCGATAAGCGACCTCTGGAGGGATTTTTCCGCCAGTTTCTAGGTTACAGATATAGCTGATTTTTTGAGCAAACTCTTGCAAATTGGAATTGAATACCAAGTTTTCGGGCTTTACTCTGCCGTGGTAAGAATGTCGCGGATGAAGAAAATCGTTTTTACTTTGGTCAATTGTCATAGTTCGGGGATCTACTTTGAAATCAATTAATAATCACTCTATGTATCTTTATTTGTGTTATGTCTAATTTTAACTTAACAATTTTTTACAATTACTGGTATTAACCGATCTTAACAAGAAGGTTTTTTAAATGCTACGAGCAAACGCTACGATAGACAGGGTTTTATTTTTCATATCTTAACAAGGTTTTTAGATTTTATTAACCTATTCTTAACTTAAGCTTTACAGTTAAACGTTCATTATTGCAAGCAACTACTAATACTGAAGTATGTCACAAGCAGCAAAACTATATGAAGGCAAGGCAAAAATTCTTTATGCCACCGCAGATCCAGAAATATTGCTTACTGTATATAAAGATGATGCGACAGCCTTTAATGCCCAGAAGCGGGGGCAAATTAAGGGCAAAGGAGAGATCAATTGCCAAATCACGGCAGCATTATTTGAATGGTTAGGGTCAAAAGATATTCCTACCCACTACCTTGATTGTCCTGAACCCAATCAAATGCGAGTCAAAGCAGTAACGATTGTGCCGATCGAAGTAGTAGTCAGAAACATTGCCGCAGGTAGCTTATGCCGTCAAACAGGATTACCAGAGGGGAAAATATTAGCTACGCCTTTGGTGGAATATTACTACAAAAGTGATGAATTGGGCGATCCTTTATTGACTCGCGATCGCATATTTTTATTGGATTTAGTTACAGCAGAAAGATTAGCAGAAATCGAAGAAATGGCACGAAAAATAAATCAAAATCTGCAAAGTTTTTTCGACAAATGTAAGATTACTTTAGTAGATTTTAAACTTGAATTTGGTATTGATCGCCAACAAAATTTACTTTTAGCTGATGAAATAAGTCCTGATACTTGTCGTCTTTGGGATCAAGGTCAAGACGACCCCCAATCCAGAGTGATGGATAAAGATCGTTTTCGCCGAGATTTAGGTCAAGTAGAAAATGCCTATCAAGAAGTTCAACAGCGCGTTTTAACTCAGTTAAAATTATAGATTTCACGGATAATTAAATTCAATCAATGCTTTATCAACTATTTGACTTTAATAGTTCAATCTAGATAGGCATAATTAATTTACACAATAGGGAACTTAGAACAGCGGAAATAGTCATACTTTTTTGGTAGTTAATCGACCAGAACGTTGAGGGTGGTAATTCATAGCTAACTTGCGATCGCTTATTAATGCTCTCGAAGTTAAAAGAAAAACTTGATAACCTAACTATCGCTTATTAATTCCTAAGCAAGTATAGTGTTACTCCAGTCACCATATTCCAGACTCCGATCTAAAACCAGACTTACTTATTAGTCTGTTGTGAGTTAAATTGGTCAACCAAAAGCAAGATAATTACCAAAATTGTCTACTCGCATAGTTCTTTAATCTGGTGTGTGGAAGTGTTTATCGAAGTGAAAAAATTGCGTCTATCTCCTACCTTACTTACAATCTTGGTAACAACTCTCGCTTGTAGTGTTACTCCAGCAAGTAGAGCTGAAAGTTCTATCCATCATCAGTCAAACAAAATTATCGTCAACAATGGAGCTGTTTTATTGGGCAAGATCGAGCCAGTACAGCTAGCCCAAAACCCTGAACCCAACTTACCGTCTACCGATGATGCTCAAGTTACTCCTGACATCAAGCTACCAGAATTTAATCCCGCAGAATCACAAACTCCTGGTAACGGAAATACCCCAGTCAATCCTCCAGAAGGCGAAACAACCCAAGATCGGCCTCAATCTCCTAATGAACCTCGTGTTTTAGTCGCAGAAGTAGTAGTAAATGGCGCTAATGAAGAGTTAAAAGATATTGTTTACGCCACCATTGCCACAGAACCAGGCAGAACCACCACCAGAACTCAACTACAGGAAGATGTTAACGCTGTTTACGCTACAGGGTTTTTCCAAAATGTAGAAGTGACTCCAGGGGATACGCCTCTTGGTGTCAGAATTACTTTTGATGTTGAACCAAACCCCATTTTAAATGATGTCAATGTCCAGACAGTTTCCCAACAAGACGGCAAGGGAGTTTTACCTCCTGAGAAAGTCGATCAGTTTTTTGGCGCTAACTACGGACGGATTCTCAATCTACGAGATCTTCAACAGGGCATCATTAAAGTAAATGAATGGTATAGCAAGAATGGCTATCAACTGGCTCAGGTTGTCGGCGCGCCCCAGGTTAGCCCAGAAGGAAATGTCACTTTGGTAGTTGCCGAGGGTGTGATTGAAGATATTAAAGTTAGATATTTCGATGAAAATGATGAACCAATTAAGGGAAAAACCCGTGAATTTATTATTACTAGAGAAGTAGAACTATCGCCAGGAGATGTCTTTAATCGCGATACGGCAGGAAAAGACTTGCAGAGAATTTTCGGCTTAGGAATTTTTGAGGATGCTCGTTTTTCCTTTAGTCCAGGGCAAGATCCGAGTAAGGTAGTAGTTAATATTGACGTAGTCGAAGGTAGTAGTGGTTCGGTTGCTGCGGGAGCAGGTTTTAGTTCTGATAGTGGTTTATTTGGTACGGCTAGTTATCAACAAAAAAACTTTGGGGGAAATAACCAGACTTTAGGCACAGAGTTGCAGGTGGGTGATGATAGCTTGCTGTTCGATCTAAACTTTACCGATCCTTGGATTGCAACTAGCAAGAGCCGTACCTCCTATACTGTTAATGCTTTTCGTCGTCGCTCAATCTCGTTGGTTTTCAACGGAGATGAAGATATTGATACCCAGAACGGCAGTGATTCTCCACGGATTGTACGTACAGGAGGAGGAATTAACTTTTCTCGTCCCATACCTTCAGATCCTTTTAGGCGCAGAGATTGGACACTATCAACAGGTCTTAAATATCAAAGGGTAGAAGTCAAAAACAGTGATGGAGATATTGCTCCATTGTCGGAACAGGGCTTTAATCTGGCTGCAGGGGATGATGGTACAGATGATCTTTTGTCTGTTACTTTTAATGCTACGCGCGATCGCCGAAATAATGCTTTGCAACCCACTAAAGGTTCTTTATTAAGGGTCGGTACAGAACAAACCATTCCCCTTGACGGAATTGTATTTAATCGTGTTCGGGCTAACTACAGCCAATACTTCCCAATCAATATTGTTCCCTTTGGTGGTGAGAGCGAAGCACTGGCTTTTAACTTCCAAGCAGGTACGATTCTTGGTGATTTACCCCCCTACGAAGCTTTTATTTTGGGTGGTAGTAACTCGATCAGGGGTTATGGTGATGGAGAAGTTGGCAGTGGCAAGAGTTTTCTCCAGGCTACAGCCGAATATCGTTTCCCTATCTTTAAAATTGTTGGTGGCGCACTCTTTTTTGACTACGGTACAACTATTGGTTCTGACGATAGCGTACCAGGGAGTCCTTCCATTGAAAGAGATCTACCTGGTAGCGGTTTTGGCTATGGCTTGGGTGTTAGGATACAGTCTCCTTTGGGGCCAATTCGCGTAGATTATGGAATTAGTGATGAGGGCGACAGTCAAATTCAATTTGGCATTGGGGAGAAATTCTAGGTGCAATATTCAAAGCAATTATGAGAAGTACGTTAAAAAATGCCTTTGAGTTATCAGGCATAGGTTTGCACCTAGGGAAACAGAGTACGGTAAAAGTGATGCCTGCTTTGCCTGGCGAAGGGCGCTATTTTGTGAGGGTAGATTTGCCTAATGCGCCCAAAATTCCTGCTCAAATTGCAGCCGTGGGCGATACTACCTTATCTACTGAATTAAGCCTAGAAACAGCCAAAGTTAGGACAGTAGAACATCTTTTAGCATCTCTGGTAGCATCTGGAATCGATGATGCACGCATCGAAATCAACGCCGAAGAATTACCTCTATTAGATGGTTCAGCACAAAACTGGTGTGAAGCGATCGCCCAAGCAGGAATACAGGTTCACCAGAATCAATCTATTCAAGCGCCCATTACCCCCCAAGAACCAATTTGGATTCGCGATCGTGACTGCTTTGTGGCAGCTTTGCCAGCGACTCAAACGCGCTTTACCTACGGTATAGATTTTCCCTATCAGGCGATCGGTAATCAGTGGCATAGTTGGAGTCCTGCTGAACAGGATTTTGCGATCGAAATTGCCCCAGCACGTACTTTTGGTTTTGCCGAGCAGATCGAGCAGTTACAGCAAGCAGGATTAATTAAAGGTGGAAGCCTGGAAAATGCTCTAGTTTGTAGCCATCACGGCTGGCTCAATCCTCCCCTCAGATTTACTAATGAACCAGCCCGTCATAAACTATTAGATTTAGTAGGAGATCTTAGTCTGTTGGGTCAATTACCAACCGCTCATATCTTGGCCTACAAAGCCAGTCACAAGCTACACACTCAGTTAGCTAAAAAGCTGGCGCAAATCAGTGAACAATGAGCAATGAGCAATGAGCAATGAGCAATGAGTCCTAAAGGATTCCCTAACCCTAAAGGGTACCGCTTCGCATAAGGGCGACACGGAGTTAGTACCCTTGCGGTATACACCTTCGGACGATGCGACCCTAAAGGGTTAGCTTCGCGTCAGCGAGTCCTAAAGGATAAGCTTCGCAAATGCTTTAGTATAAGCTCGCAAGCTCGCGTCACAATGAACAATGAACAGCAATCAGTAATCAGTAATCAGTAATTAAAATAATGGATTCTGTCATCGAAACTTCCGACACCCAGCTTAAAACCACTTTTAATATTCAAGAAATTCATCAGCTATTACCTCACCGTTATCCTTTTGCCCTAGTCGATCGCATTATTGATTATGTGCCTGGAGAGAAAGCTGTCGGTATCAAAAATGTCACTTTTAATGAACCCTTTTTTCCTGGACATATTCCCAATTTTCCTCTGATGCCTGGAGTATTAATGGTGGAAGCGATGGCACAAGTAGGAGGGATTGTTTTAGTTCAGCTACCTGGAATGAGTGGCAAGTTTTTTGCCTTTGCAGGTATTGACAAGGTGCGTTTTCGTCGTCCTGTAACTCCTGGCGATCGCTTGATTATGACTGTAGAACTGTTATCACTTAAGCAAAATCGTATTGCCAAGATGCAGGGAAAAGGAGAAGTTGATGGAGAATTGGCAGTCAAAGGTGAAATGTTATTTTCGCTGATTGAGCAGTAAACTTAATTATTTATGAAGTACAAAAAAAGTATTTTTTGTTACTAATAATCCGCAAATATTGCGATTTAGTCTGTTGATCCTGAATAGATAAGTTATCATCGTGCATAACTTTGAATTAGACAGTAGCAAACGTGACTTGGTTTCTCCGTTCAAGAGTTTTGAAGCACAAAGGCTTACTGTCTTGCTTCCAATGATAATTAATCCCCCAGAGGGAATCACCATAGCCTTTAGGAGAATTGATTTTGACAGCCTTAATTCATCCAACTGCTGTTATCAATAAAAATGCTCAAATACACCCAACGGCGGAAATTAAACCTTATGCGGTAATCGGCAGTCAGGTTAGAATTGGCGCAAATACAGTAGTCGGTAGCCATGCCATCATTGATGGTTTAACTACAATTGGTCAAGACAACCAGATTTTTCCTGGTGCAGCCATTGGTTTGGAACCCCAAGATCTTAAATATAAAGGGGCAAATAGTGAGGTGATTATTGGCGATCGCAACCGTATTCGCGAATATGTCACGATCAATCGCGCTACCGATGAAGGAGAAGCTACGGTAATTGGTAACGACAATCTACTGATGGCATATAGCCACGTTGGTCATAACTGCATGATTGGTAACGAGGTAGTAATTGCGAATAGTGTGGCGATCGCTGGTCATGTCCAGATTGAGTCGATGGCGGTTATTAGCGGTGTTTTGGGGATCCATCAGTTTGTCCATATTGGCACGATGTCCATGGTGGGGGGAATGACTCGTATTAGCCGAGATGTCCCGCCCTATATGATGGTGGAGGGCAACCCTGCACGAGTGCGATCGCTTAACCTAGTTGGCTTAAAACGGCGAGGCTTTAGTAATGAAGAAATCCGCCAATTAAAACAAGCTTTTCGCTTACTTTATCTGCAAAATATTCCTGTTCAAGAAGCGATCGCCCAACTCGATCGGCTAATAGATAATCGACATGTTCAGCATCTTCAAAAGTTTATCCAGTTTTCTCTGACAGATAATCGTCGAGGTTTAATTGGCGGTAAATAGATAATTAAACATTTAATTTTAAACAAAAAATCATTGATTGCAGCGCTAAATTTGGCAGCATAGATTATCGATCATCAAATCTGTTAAATTATAGTAAAAACATTTTTTTTTAGTTAGGCTGGAGTTATTCTCAAATTTTCAGATCTTATATTACCTCTTGCGGTAAGCAGATAGATAGCTATAGATAAATAATAAACACTATGGAAAATCGTCAAATTCAGCAGCAAACCAAGCTAGATATTACGAAGTTAGAGGAAGCCCCGTTGTCTTACGGCGGGGTCTCTCTAACTCCCGTCCGTCGGCTTAATCGCCAACCTCAAAAAACTAAAGCTATTACTATTATTGGTCGGCTAGCTGCGGGATGGATGATTTTAACGACTTGTTTATTGGCAACTCCAGTCCTAGCCCAACAACGTTCCAAAAATACCCTCAGCTACAGTGAGTTTCTAGAAAAACTAGAGTCAAATCAAATCACCAAGGTAGAGATCGATGAAACTACTAACAAAGCCCACGTAGTTTTAAAAGGACAGTCTCAAGACGATGCTCCCAGCGAAGTACTCTTATTTGAGCAAGACCAAAATTTAATTCCCAAGATCAGAGCCAAAAACATCGATTTTAGTACCAAAACTTCGATCGATCATTCCACTACTGTAGGAATTTTGCTCAATCTACTAATTATCATGGTTTTGTTGTCTGGACTGATTATGATTCTGCGTCGCTCTGCTAACACATCTGGTCAAGCAATGAACTTTGGTCGCTCTAAAGCCAAGTTTCAAATGGAAGCTAAGACAGGCATCCAGTTTGATGATGTGGCAGGAATTGAGGAAGCTAAAGAAGAATTACAGGAAGTTGTTACCTTTCTGAAAGAGCCTGAAAAATTTACGGCGATCGGAGCAAAAATTCCTCGTGGTGTTTTGTTAGTTGGCCCTCCAGGGACGGGTAAAACATTATTAGCTAAGGCAATTTCAGGAGAAGCTGGCGTACCTTTTTTCAGTATTTCAGGTTCAGAATTCGTCGAAATGTTTGTTGGGGTAGGAGCATCCCGCGTCCGCGATTTGTTTAAGAAAGCCAAAGAAAACGCCCCTTGTTTGGTATTTATTGATGAGATTGATGCAGTTGGTCGTCAAAGAGGGACAGGAATCGGTGGCGGAAATGATGAGCGGGAGCAAACTCTGAACCAGCTACTCACAGAAATGGACGGCTTTGAGGGCAATAGTGGCATTATCGTGATTGCAGCAACTAACCGCCCAGACGTTTTAGACAAGGCGTTATTGCGCCCTGGTCGTTTTGATCGTCAAGTGATTGTTGACTATCCAGATCTACAGGGTAGATTAGGTATTCTCGAAGTTCATGCCCGTGGCAAGAAAATTGCTCCTGAAGTATCCCTTGAAGCGATCGCCCGACGTACGCCTGGGTTTAGTGGTGCAGATTTAGCCAACCTCCTTAATGAAGCTGCAATTTTAACCGCCAGAAGACATAAGCAAGCAGTAACGATGCTTGAGGTGAATGATGCTGTAGACCGTATTGTAGCGGGTATGGAGGGAGTTCCTTTAGTAGATAGTAAATCTAAAAGACTAATTGCCTATCACGAGGTCGGTCATGCGATTGTGGCAACAATGGTTCCTGGTCACGATCCTGTAGAGAAGGTGACCCTTATTCCTCGCGGTGGTGCAGGGGGATTGACTTGGTTTACTCCCGACGAAGAAATGGGATTAGAAAGTAAAAGCAAAATTTTGGCTAAAATAACTGCCACATTAGGTGGTAGAGCAGCAGAAGAAGAGGTGTTTGGGGTTGATGAGGTGACTCAGGGAGCTAGCCAAGATATTCAAGCGGTAACTTCTTTTGCCCGACAAATGGTGACTAAATTTGGCATGTCTGATTTAGGAGCATTAGCCCTTGAAGGTCAGGATCAACCTGTATTCTTAGGGGGTGATTCAAGCTCTAGAAACGAATATTCCGAGGAAGTCGCAGCTCAGATCGATATCCGTATTAGAAACATCGCTTTTGATTGTCTCAACAAAGCCAGAAACATTATTAGTGAAAATCGATTAGCGATCGATCGCATTGTAGATCTATTAATAGAAAGAGAAACTATTGACGGCAAAGAATTTCGCGAGTTGTTAGCTAAGTTTTCTCCCGTATATGGCTCTGGTCAGAAAGCGGATCAGATGCGCAGCCTTTTGAGTAAAAGCTAATACTAAATCCTGTTGGTATACAACATTTAAAAGTTAAGTAGAGGTAATGGGTAATAGGTAATGGGAAATAGAGTTTCAGCGGAATTAAACTGCTTACCATAACGTTATTTTTGAGAATCGGATTTAGTATAATACGAAAAAAAGCCTTAAAGGACGAGCGATCGTTTGTCCTTTAAAGCTTGATAATTAATACTTAATCTTTGATTGAAGATTAAAAACCAGTACCATTAGCATCAACACCAATCAACTGATCGAGTTGAGACTCAGAAAGAGGATCGCCACCAAGATTCTCATACTGCTGAATTGCCGCGCCAGCAAACGGCGCATTGTAGCTAGTACCCACCTCATTAGTGACCCAATCATCACGACGGTCATTGTGGGAAAAATCATCCGCAGCACCAGGCCCACCGACCACAGCACCATAGAGCAGATGATCGTTAGGGCGATCGCTACCATCTAAAGGCGCAGTATCCGCCGAACCCCTGTGGTGAGTCCGTTGAGCATAATTATCGCCAAATCCCACCACGTAGCTAAACTTAGCTGGATTATCCCCCAGAACATAGTCCACCTGGTTATTAGCAAAATCACTGTACTTAGAATTAGCTTCCACATTGTCGTTATACCATTCAGCAGCGAAGGCAGCAGACATATTCAGTGGCACAGAAGCCCAGTTAGCACGGTGAGCAAAACCACCACTGGTATACTTAACGCTACCTCGTCCTTCAACCCAAGTATCGAGCCAATTTTTGGTCTGTTCCTTAAAGAAGGGGTCACTACTTTCTTGAGCGAGTAATGTTGCTGCACCATAGGAATGGTCATCGGTGGCGTAAGACCAGTCTCCTAAGCCACCCACTTCATTTTTAAAGTAGTTCTCCGCTTTACTTAAATATTTACTGTCACCCGTAGCACGATATAGCCATGCACCACCTAGGGCTAGTTCATCACCATCGCCACTCCAACTAGTATAGAAAGGCGAAGCTTGAGGCACGGAATCGGAATACTTGCCTCGATGGGTTTCCGCAAACTCATAGAGAGCTACGGCATTTTTGACCAACTCATCAGCATAGGCATCATCTGTGCCACGGAACAAGACGGCAGCCGAAGCGAGGGCTGAAGCAGTTCCCGCCGCTGCATCTGAACCAGGACGGTCATTATCAATGGAAAAGGAAGGACGAGCTGCTTTACTTTCAATCTCTTCAGGGGATACCCAGTGATCGTGATCGGCTTTATCACCTACCTGAACCCACAGACGCTCAGTTTTGCCCGAACTATCCATTTCGTGTGCTTTTAAGAACCAGTCGGTTCCCCACTTAACAGCTTCCATTAGCTCATCAAGTTGTCCTGATTGGGCGTAGGCTTCTTTGTAGTCTGCTCCACCCCATGCCAGCATGGTGTTGCTAAATGCCATTGGTTGGATGAATTTGATATGATCTCCAGCGTCGAAGTAGCCCCCTGCTAAATCTCGTCCGACATCTTTACCGTCGTTAGTCGTGGAGTCAAAGCGCCATTCTAAACGATTGTCCGCAGGTAAAGCGCCTGAACGGTTTGCTTCGAGAAACAGGAAGTTTTTCTGTAAGACTTCGCCATAGTTAAATTGTCCTTTTTGGCCGACTGATTCTCCAGAATCGCTGGGAATGTTTACAGGAGAGCTTGGAGGAGTAACAGGAGAACTAACAGGAGAACTAATGGGTTCAAGTTCAAGTTCAGCTTCAGGTTCAGGTTTAGGTGTGACGACATCTACTGAATCGCTAAATTCTGGTTTTAAAGCTTGCTGTCCGCCGTCTTCAATAATAAAAATGGGCTTGATTGATTGTCCTGATGTCAGATTGACCTGATCGTTTTGTCCTGTGATGCTGTAGTTGCCGTTGCCATTGTCGATCAGGTCTACACCGTATGTTGCTTGAATGCTATAGGGTAAATTAAAGTCTAGTTGCCAGTTGTCAGCTTGGGATTCGGCAGAGAGGTCTAGTTCTAGTTTGTATCCTCCTTGCCAATCTTCAGTAATAGTAGAGTTAGTGTTAAAAATATTGTTTGAATTAGCCATAGTAAGTAACTTGTTAAATGTAATTGTGAGCGCAATCAGCCAATGACTGAGTTTTTACTTGCGTTTCATGTAACTTGATTACATTTATAAAAGCTTTACAATAGCTTTACAGTGACTTCATACTGTTTGAGCGTGAGATCGCGATCACCAAAAGTTGCGATCGGGGAATAACCTAGTTCTTACCTAGTTGCCAATTATTGATAATAGACCTCTTGCATGAATAGCAGACTAATCTATTTTCCCTTCTTACGAAGTTTGCTCAACGGGGGGAACCCCCGCAACGCAACTTCGCGCTTTTCCACCAAACTATGCGGTGCGACACGAAGTTAGTGCTAAAGCATACCGCTACGCATATCCTTTAGGGCAAGCCCTTACCCTTTTCCCTCTTGGTAAACTATTAAGCAATAGGCTTGATAATACTTCGTCGAGCGATCGCCCTAGTTGCTAAGCGATGATATTGTTCTGCTTGCGTCATCTTGAACTGAAGTAATTCTGTTTGAACCAAACTAAACTGCTGTTGGGGTTTAATTGGCACTAGTTCTAAAGCTTTAATTATCTCTTGCGCGATCGCCTGAGCTAATAGGGGAGGGACAGAATTACCGATCTGCCGAAAGCCATGCCATTTAGTAGCATGAAACATAAACCAGTCAGGATAGGAATGAAGTCTTGCTGCCTCTCTGACGGTAATACAGCGAGGAGTTATGGGATGAATTGGACGAGGAGAAGTAAAAGCGCCACGATTGCTGGCTGTCCCCGCTCTCAGGGTGGTACAGATACCCGTAAGATCCAGGCGGTGAAAATGACTAATGCGATCGCTTTTTCCTGGAATTGTCTGGGCAAATCTCGTAATAGTTTGCGATGTATGATTGGTACGTCGGCTACAGGTTAGAAGTTCTGATGGGTATTCCCGCTGATAAGCATAATTATCTGTGACCAGAATAGGAGTACGCAGTTTGCTAGCATAGGCGCTGGGTTGTCCATAACTAGCAGCTACCCAGTCTCGTAACTTTAATTCAGGATAGTGGTTGACCTCTGGGAGATCGCCAATCGCTTCACCAACCGTCGGTGTATTGGGTAAAGAGCGACGCTGAATACTAGCTGGGTAATTGCTTTTTAGCTTAGTCTGATGATTTTGGTCAAAACAGGTTTTGGCATCAGGATACTGAGGTAAAGTCAAACCCTGACGGCAGCCTAAGAGAAATAATCGCTGGCGATTTTGGGGGACTCCATAATTGGCAGCATTTAAAATTTGCGGATTCTGCCTAACTTGATAGCCATGCTGCGTAAACTCTGTCATGATTGTTTCCAAAACTTGTCTTTGCTTGCCAATAGTAATGCCTCGTACATTTTCCAGGACAAAATATTTAGGTTGTAAATCTAAAACCAGACGCAAAAAATCAAAGACCAAAGAATTGCGTTCATCACTTAAATCCCGTTTTCCCATGAGGGAGAAACCTTGACAGGGAGGCCCACCAAAGACAACATCAATATCGCGATCGCCAATTGCCGATTGTTCTCTAATTTCTTGAGCGCTCGTTTGACTGACGCTGCGACAAATAGTTGTCCAGAAAGGAAAATTATATTCATGGACGCTAGCGTGAATCGGATCTAGCTCCACCGCTGCTAAAACATCAAATCCTGCTTGCTCAAAACCAAGAGTCATTCCTCCTGCACCAGCAAAAAGATCGACGGCGATCGGTCTGCGGTGCTTAACCTGGTCATTTTTTAAGCAGATCGCAGCCTCACTATTTAGGTAACTAGTCGCCATCACTAACCTCAACTGGAATTCTACAAAATTTTCTGACGGTCGGCTTTTGGGTAAAAATGAACCATTTTATTTGCATTCAATGTAAGATTCTAATCTGATTGGTTAACAATTGCCTAACTCAGAGTAAAGAAGTTATTGAGAAATTGCTAATAAATAGAGCAAGGAGTAAAATAACCTCCCGATCCTGTTGACAATTACGACTGGTATTAAACATTAGAAATTAGATCAGCTCAAAAATCTCGATCACAATTGTCTAAGCTCTTTATGCTGGTTCATAATCTATGAGATGATTAAGAGTTATTAATAGATTATGAATTTAAATTAGGAGTTAAAGAAGATGGCAGAAATTCAATTTGCTAGAGGTTTAGTGGAAGACACAATTCCTGATGTAAAAGTTACTCGCTCTAAGACAGGTAACAGCGGGACAGCTACTTTTTATTTTGCCGATCCTCAAATTTTAAGCAAAGAAAGCAGTGAGGAAATCACGGGGATGTATTTAATAGACGATGAAGGTGAAATTGTAAGTCGGGAAGTAAAGGGCAAGTTTATTAACGGTGAGGCTAGAGCGATTGAAGCGGTTTTAATAATGAAATCGGTTGAGGAATTTGATCGTTTTGTCCGCTTTATGAATAAATATGCTGACGAACACGGCTTAGGTAAATCCTAATAAATTAAAAATATTTCGCCAAAAAGCCAAAAGAATTAATAAAATCAGGGAAATCTTAGACTTGGTAGCTGTATGCCTTCAGATTTCCCGCTCATTATGGATTTTATCTCATGATTCCTCATCCAGACAGCCAAGATTTTGCGGTAAATTGCGCTGTGATTACCGTAAGTGACACTCGTACACCAGAAAGCGATCGCAGTGGTCAAATAATTCAGCAGTTACTGCAAAATGCAGGACATCAAATATCAATCTACACTATTGTCAAAGATGAACCTGTGGCGATTCAAGAATTGTTGGAGTATCTAGAGCATCAGTTTGAATTAGAAGCAATTATTTTTACTGGTGGCACAGGGATTGCGCCGAGAGATACTACCTACGACATAGTTAGTGATTGGCTAACCAAAACTATCCCTGGTTTTGGCGAAATATTTCGCTATTTGAGCTATCAAGAAATTGGCTCTAGAGCGATCGCTTCCCGCGCTGTAGCAGGAGTTAAAAATCAAAAGCTAGTTTTTTCTCTACCTGGCTCTAGCAATGCCGTAGAATTGGCGATTAGCAAACTTATTTTGCCAGAATTAAATCACTTAATTAAGCAAGTTCAGGGCAGAAAATGAACAATGAACAATGAGCAATGAGTCCTAAAGGATTCCCTAAAGGGCGACACGGAGTTAGTACCGTTGCGGTATACACCTTCGGACGATGCGAAGCGAGTCCTAAAGGATAAGCTTCGCAAATGCTTTAGTATAAGCTCGCAAGCTCGCGTCACAATGAGCAATGAGCATTGTAAGATTAAGCAACCGTAAATGGCAGCACAATTAATTAACTGGATACAAATATCTAGCGATTTATTTAATCAAAGTACGCCTCGGATTATTTGGAACTTATTTTTAGCTTTTATTCCTCTATTACTTAGCTTTTATTTATTTCGTCCTCCAGCGATGCGGAATATATTGTGGTGGACATTATTACTCATTTTTATTGCTTTTTTGCCCAACGCACCTTATATCTTGACTGACTCAATTCATATTATTGAACTAAGCCAAGAAAACTATCCCAACTGGGCAATTATTTTAATTTTAATTCCGCAATATATCCTCTTTATTTGCTTAGGATTTGAAGCGTATGTCATCTCGCTGGTCAAATTAGAACTATATTTAACAAATTTTATCGCTCAAAAATATTTAATTCTAGTAAATGCGATCGCCCATAGTCTGTGTATAGTTGGTGTTTATATTGGTCGGTTTGAAAGATTCAATAGCTGGGATTTTGTGACTAAACCAGGAATAGTACTTGTAACTACGTTCCAAGATCTGTTTGACGGTTGGAAAATATTAAGTATGGCGATCGCTTTTTTAACTATTTGGCTGCTTTCAGAGTTGATTAAGCTGGTTAACCAAAAAGCTGGATTGACTTAGGTAATAAACGTTAGACATCTCCAGAAGCTGAAAAATCATTTGATTGGATCATACTTAAGGTATTTTTAACTATCTGCCTCAAAACTTCGAGCAAAGCTTAATTTTTAGTTAAAACTTGAGATTTAATCCCCCCCCCCAGGATGTTTTTGACCGTAAAACTACTTAAGATTGTTGAGATGACAATAATTAAAAATTAAAAGTATTGTCAAAATTTATGCAAGGAAAAGCTCAATTATTGTGATATTTGTGATATCTATTATGTCTTCTAGCAATTGGTTATTCTGGAATACACAGCCATCGTTGGCAATGCACATTCCAGATGGGTTTTTAAGCCTACCCATTAGTTTAATTACTTGGGTAATTGCGATCGCTCTAATTATAGTAGCTTTAAATCAAGTACAAGCTAAATATCAAGAGCGGACAGTACCGATTATGGGAGTTTGTGCTGCTTTTATCTTTGCTGCCCAAATGATTAATTTTCCCATACCTGGTGGAACTTCTGGTCACTTGCTAGGAGGTACGTTAGCGGGAATTTTACTCGGCCCTTGGGCTGGTGCTTTAGTAGTCAGTGTTGTGTTTATCGTGCAAGCCGTGATCTTTCAGGATGGTGGCATTACTGTTTTGGGCGCAAATATTGCCAATATGGGGCTGATCGGCACTTTTGGCGGTTATTACCTTTATCGGGCAATTCGCTCGGCAATCGGTCGTGATAGCTGGCGGGGAATGGCGATCGCTACAGCTATTAGTGCTTGGTCAAGTGTATTTATTGCTTCGATTTTAGTTGCCATACAATTAGCTTTATCAGGAACTGTACCTTTGAATGTCGGTATCTCAGCCATGGCATTTTGGCATGTGCTAATTGGCATTGGTGAAGCATTAATTACTTTGGCGGTGGTGAGTTTTGTTTGGCGGACTCGACCAGACTTGCTTTACAACCCTTCTCAAAACAGTAAAATATCTAATTCTCGCCCTTTAGTACACCGTTAACTAGTTAGAGCATAATTAAACAGATTTTAGGTTTTATGAGTAATAAAGTTCCAAGTCGTAATCTCACTTTTGTCCTCTCAGGCTTAGGTGTTGCCTTGTTAATTGCCATTTTTGTTTCTCCTTTCGCTAGTTCAGATCCCGATGGTCTCGATCGCGTTTCCCAAGATTTAAAATTTGAACAGAAGGCTAGTGAAGATGCACCAGCCAACAAATTACCTTTTGCTCGTATATTTGATGAATATGCCCTTAAAGGAGTCCCCGAAGCCGTAGCAACACCAATGGCAGGCTTAGTTGGCACATTGGCTACGTTTGGATTGGCGTGGGGAATTGGCAAACTCGTGGTTAAAAATTCTTCTGCCGTCGATAACAATACTGCTTCTCAGTCAGAAGAATAACAATCGAGTAAGTAAATATCAATTAATTAGGAAGTAAGTAGGTAGGTGCTATTGCTACATTTAGGGGCGTTTCATTTAGACATCGATAGCAAACAAGCTACTTTTTGGCATTCTCTTGCTCCCCGTACTCGTTTATTATGTGCATTACTGATGGTATTTGCGATCGCTCTTACCCCGAACGGACGCTGGTGGTCTTGGGCGATTTATGGTTTAGGAGTATTAGGAGTAGTTTTTTTTAGTCGCGTTACTAAAAAAGTACTATTTACAAGGATTGCTGTTGAGTTTGCATTCATTGGTGCTGTATTACTAGGAACTTTATTTCGAGATGGTGGTGAAGTTTTATGGTCTTGGGGAATCTTACGCATCACCACAGAAGGTTTGACTGTTTTGGGTAGTGTCACGATCAAGGCTTTGCTATCGCTGCTAACGCTTAATATACTCACCTTGACAACTTCAGTTCCAGCCCTGCTCAATGCTTTAACCGCTTTACGAGTTCCTCCTTTATTAGTTGCTATCTTAGCCTCAATGTATCGCTATATAAGCGTTTTAATTAGAGAGTTTCAGGCAATGCGTCGAGCTGCTACTTCGCGCAATCTTCCTAAAAACGGTGTTTGGCAACGCTTTGTGATTGGTAATATGATCGGGACTTTATTTATTCGCACCTTTGAGAGAGGAGAACGAGTGTATCAAGCAATGCTAGCCCGTGGTTATCAGGGAGTGCCTGTAGTTGAAAAAGTACCCGCTGGTGGACGACGTGATGTTCTAGTCCTCACCTTAACTCTGGTTTTGGCGCTGTTGGGACAATCTATTTATTTACCCCAGTGGTAGTAGGTAATAGGTAATAGGTAATAGGTAGGGGCGAACGCCCTAAAGGATTAGCTCCGCGTCGCCGTTCGCCCGTACAGGTAGTAGGTAGTATGAGCCATAATTTGGAGTACATTAAATTGTTGCTTATTCAACTTTTACCGATCTAATAAATTTAATTTTGCGATCGCGATACACAATATTTCCTTTAGGCGATCGTTCATACCACAAGGCTACAATGTCCTTTAAAGCTTTTTTTCTGGTTTAAAATTTATCGATAATCTTAATGCATCATAATCCAATCATAATTGAAAACCTTACTTATGCTTACCCCGATGGCACTAAAGCTTTAAACAACATTAATTTAGCGATCGAGGCAGGGGAACGAGTAGCCTTAATTGGTGCTAACGGTTCGGGTAAGTCAACTCTACAATTACACCTCAATGGCATTATTTTGCCTCAATCAGGCAGGATTAAAGTAGGAAAATGGTGGATGGATGCCGATAATTTGCGCGATATTCGTAACTTTGTCGGTTTAGTCTTTCAAAATCCTGATAATCAGCTATTTATGCCAACAGTTTGGGATGATGTTGCTTTTGGCCCTAAAAATTGTGGCTGTCAAGATGAAGAATTAGTCCAGCGAGTCAAACAAGCCATGATGATGGTTGATATCGATCCAGAACGTTATGGAGCCAGAAATACCGAGAATTTATCGGGAGGCGAAAAAAAACGAATTGCGATCGCTGGAGTGTTGGCGATGAAACCCCAGGTATTAGTTTTAGATGAACCTTCGGCACAGTTAGATCCCCGTTCTCGTCGTCAATTGATCGAGCTATTAACAAACCTGCCTCTGACTCAACTAGTGGCTACTCACGATCTAGACATGGCTTTAGAACTTTGCGATCGCACTGTCGTTTTAAGCCAAGGTCAAATTGTTTATGATGGAGTGACCGAGAAGATCATGAGCAATCCCGATTTTTTATTACAACACTCGCTAGAATCCCCTCTATCCTACAGTCGCCCTTATTGTTTAGTAAAAGACTTACCTGTCGGTTATTGCTAGGAAAAGTAAGCTGAAAGATTTAAATCATCTTGCTACTCCACCCCATCGAGAATGTGAGGGGCATAATAGTAAAAATTAGCGATCGCCTTTTCCTTGCCATATTCATGACTCGTATCCCAAGGTTAGCAAAACTACTTCTTCTAATTGAGCAATTATTTCGGGACTTAGTTGTCCTAGTGTACGAATCAAACGAGTTTTATCCAGCACTCTCATCTGAAAACATAGAGCAACAGAATCTTGGTTAAGTCCACCATTACCTTGTTCAATCAGTAAGCATATAGGTAAGGCAGCGCGACGTTGGTTGGTGGTGAGGGGAATGGCAATAATCGTAGTTGAAAACTGGGAAACAACATCATTTTGAAAAATAATAACGGGGCGAATACCTGCTTGCTCAGAACCTTGAGTTGGATTGAGGTCAGCTAGGCAAACTTCACCCCGTTTCAAGGGATTGGTCATGGTTGGTCTTCCTGATGGAGCATGACTGCATAGTCGTCCATGCCCGCTTCGGCAAAGGCGCGATCTTCATCAGCAAACTCCGTAAACATGCTAGCCAATTGTATTGGATCGAGGACAACCCGATGACGACGTCGATCGCGAAACTTTAAAAAGGCAATAAAATCAGCTACTTGCTGGAGTTGATTGTGATTCAGTCGATCTAAGTCTTGCTTAATAATTTCGGTGCTTACTGGCATAGGTAGAAAACAGTCAGAGGTTTCTTCTATTATATGAACTCAGTCACACCCTTCCCATCGATAATGTGAAGGGCATAATAGTAAAAATTAGCGATCGCTTTAGCAAACTATCTCATGTCAAATATTGAATGTCTGAGCGATCGCCCGAAAATAACTTGCCTTCATAAATATCTTATAATCTTTCTTGTAAGGCGTTAAGTTACGCTTTGCTCTACCCAACCTAGGAGATCAGCGATCGCGCTGTACAATAGCGCTCAGATCGGCTGCTCGTCGCCAATGTTGACCTAGTGGGAGTCAAAAATGTCACCATCAGGAAGCTGTCAGACCCCAGTTTTAGTACAATATTTTGTTCGCCTAAGCTTCTAAATTACATCTCAGATTTCCAATTCGATCAGCATACCTCAAATCCATTGCAGTTCTCAATCGCTTCGATGAATTGTATCAAAACCGCTTTGTTGATGCTATAGTTTTTGATCCTATCTTCATCGCTTTTGTAGAAAGTACCATCGTCAGATGTTTTCGTTTTCGTCCCATCTAGCAACAATCGCTCATCATCCTCAAGACATGGCAAAACTTGAGATCGCAATTCGGTAGTAACCAAGCTAATCTCATCTTTCGTCAAGCCAGCTCCAGTAAAAGGTTCCTGCAATCGATCAACGCGTTCGTCAGAAAGCAAACGCAATGATCGGATGACCTCGACAATCGTTCGATAATTCCAGAAGTTCACATTAAAGAAGAACTCGTTGGTTTCTGTATCCATCAATTCGACTGACAATCTAACCTCCATGGACGAACTATTTAATACAAGGAAATTTTCCGTATATTAACCCTATCCATTTGGTATCTTTATTTTTGCTGGAGATAAAAATTATAGCGATCGCACGATTGGAAATACTCTTCGTAATATCTAAACTTAGGTTGCTTTAATTAAAGAACAGGAGAAAACAGAGAATTGGTATTACAAATTATTGTGAAAAAGTTCTAATACCTGTTGCCAAGCATGAGGTGCAGCTTCAGGATTGTAGCTGGGATGCTCTTTTAAAAAAGGATACTTGTCTGCAAAAAATCCCCCAAAAAACCCGTGTCCTGCATCATAGCGAAATATACGATAATCGATCTGCTGTTTGTGTAATTCCGCTTCAATTTGTTGGGTTTCTGCTTGAGACACTAAATGATCTTTTGTGCCGAAAAACAGATAAATAGTACCCTGAATTTGGGCAGTGCGATCGAGAGTGGGAATATCTTCACCATAGCTAGAAGTGGTAATGCCTCCACCGTAAAAAGAAGCTGTAGCTTTAAGATCGGGTAAGGTAGCAGCCATATAGCTAATATGACCGCCAAAACAGAAACCAATACAGCCGATCGCATCTGCTTTGATATTGGGCAATGTTTTAAGATAGGCGATTGTCGCTTGAATATCGCTGAATATTTCTTGATACTGAACCTGTTGATAATATTGCAAACCAAGTTGATAGGCTTCGGGACTATAAGCGAGATCTTTAAAACTGAAATCACGGGTAAAGCCAGGTGCAATCCTTTGGTACATCGCTGGAGCGATCGCTATATAACCTTGTTGGGCAATTAATTCGGTAATCTCTCGAATATTTGCATTAACGCCAAAAATTTCTTGAAAAACCATCACAGCAGCAAATTTACCTTCTGTGGCTGGTTGCGCTAGATAAGCATCAATTTGTAAGTCTTGGTTTGGTACTTGGACATAGGTGGTTTTAATTTCGATGTTACTCATTTTGATTTATTTCAGCTTTTCTTTACTACTGATAGTCTAAAAGTCTGGCTTCTGCAAACTCTAGAAAAAAGTTGCTTTCTTTAAGTAAATTATTGCGATTTGGCTTGAAGTTGTTTTGGTGTCAATCCAGTCAAACGCTTGAGATATTTGGCAAAGTGACTGCGATCTCTAAAGCCGACCATCGCAGCAATTTCCTCAGTACTCAATTGAGTATGCTGCAATAAATATTTTCCTTTCTCAATTCGGCGCTGCAAAATATACTGGTGGGGTGTTCTATCCGTAGCCTGTTTAAACAAACGGATAAAATGATAGGGACTTATTTGGGCGATCGCTGCAAGTTCAATCACTTTCAAATTACAATCTAGATGTTCGTTAATATATTCGGTTATTTGTTGAAGCTTAAGTTTAGACAAGCCAGATCCATAACTAGAAAGCTTTGGCTTGGTAACACAATATTCTCGTAATAAATGAATTGCCAATGTAGTTTTAAGGCTATCCACCAATAGACTACCTGCAATTTTATGGGACTGTAATTCATTGCTTAAAGTAGCAAAAATTCCCTGGATCAATTGATCTTGCTGATTCATAAACTGGGGAATCAGTTCAATGCGATCGCTATCTACTAAACCTTGACCGACTTGTTGTAATAGTGTGGGTTCAACTGCCAGAATACCAAACATGGCTGAAACTTTCCAGTTACAACGATGAGCAATACCAGCAGGGATGATGGCAATATCACCTTGCTCTCGTCTTTCCGCGCAAACCTTCCCATCAAGAAATCGCTCTCCTGGTGCTGATGTATCGGCGACACCACAAGCAATTACATGCATGGTATGTTGGTGTTCGTTAGTTTCAAATTTAGGTTGTTGATGCACTTCGAGATGAATACCATTCCATCCCCTGCTGGAGAGAACGGCAGGATTTGGGACAAAATCATTTGATGCCTTGTCTTGTTTAAAATCGAGCAGTTTAACTTGAGAATTTTGCTCCATCACTTTGGCAACGAAGTGGATAGATTTATTTTAGCTGGAGATAAAATTTATAGCGATCGCCCGAAAATAACTTGCCTTGATAAGTATCATATAATCGCTCTTGTAAGGTGTTGAGTTACGCTTCGCTGTACCTAACCTAAGAGATCAGCGATCGCACTCTTTTCATCTTTCCATTCATAATAACAATTAGCGGTCTTGTCCCACCCTATCTCTTTAAATAGTTCAATGGTACGCAGTTCTAAGGCATCTTCAGAATTAGGATGAGGCTATTCCATCGGTTAAGAATTTCGTTTGATTGGTAGTATCCTGGCTTTAGCTTGAGCTTCATTCACTGTAATTAAAGCACCCGTCTCTAGTTCAGACTGAAACTGTTTTAAAGCATCTAATACTATCTTGCTCAATTTATCAGGGAAAACATCCTGAGTCCTAACCTGAATTACACTTGGTGTATTAGCTTCTGATATTGCCAACAGCGTACCAAAATCTAAGTCATGGGTAAAAACCATGTAACCATTACTCACCGCCCAAGCCATGATAGTTGTATCTTTAGCTGTGATATCACCTACAGTTGACCAGTGGACGGCTTGATAACCAGCAGCTTCAAATACAGATACCCACGAAGGGGGTATGTTCATGTCGATAACTATTTTCATGCAGAAGTCAGGGGTACTTCAATTTCTTCTGTACGCCACGCAGCATAAGCTAATGACTGATAGATGTCATCATTTTCTAAATAGGGATAGGCTTTAAGGATTTCCTCTGGGGTATGACCTGAAGCCATCAAACCTACAACCGTTCCTACCGTAACCCGCATTCCTCGAATACAAGGTTTACCACCCATTACTTCGGGATTGAAGGTAATTCTATCTAAGTTCATGCTGCTAGTTTTCCTGTATTAATATCTAGGTTTTCTACCTTGTACACTGGAGATAAAAATTATAGCGATCGCCTAATTGCTCTGAATTAAGATTTTTTTGGGTACAAAATGTAGTATCATCTGAAAACCTTTTTTTATCGCTAAAGTTATGCCATCCACCTTCGGCGGTTTGAACTCAACTCACAGCCATCAGTTCATTAAGTTTATTTTTCAAGTCTGGAGATGCCATCAGCGGATTGTAGACTTCTCCTGCGTAGGGTTGCCAAACATAACCAGTACTAAAGGAGCGAAAAGCTGATAATTTTCCCTTTAACTCTGGTTCAAGTGTTTTTGTCACAACTAATCCTGGGATAGATAAATTAGACAAGTCTTCAATTAGCTCGCTGTAAGTTCTAAATTCATCTACTTCAACACCAACTAGCCCATAACGAAAGGTCGGGGCAAATCGTAGCGACTGATAGAATAGAATGCCCAACTCTGTCATTAAATAAGCACTTTCAGGGCTATCTATTCCCACTTCACTAAGATTACTTGGCGATACTCGACACCACCAGTTTTCTTCTATGTCTTGGAAAGTGTCTGTGCGACATTGGCATTTGCGTCCATTGGATAATATCCATGATATTCCCTCGAAATACTCAGCAAATTTATTTGTGTTACTCTCATCGGAACCACATTCTGCTGACAAACTAAATATCCACGCCATTTTTGTAGATTCCTATTGTTTGTGTATCTTATTCATGAACTCTTTCCCAATGTTTTTGGGTGTTTGCTAATGCTACCTCGTACCTTTCTAAAGACATTGTAACTCTTGGCAAGATGCTAACGTGGGTTGGGCTATCTTGGACAGCCTGTAAATCTCCAGTGATAATGTTGTCATCAATTTGCCATAAAGGGTCTTTCCCAGTTCCTCCAAATCTGGCAGGCTTACGAAATGCGGGTAAACCTTCGATTGAGATGGAAACAGACATTCCCTTAGTGTCCTTAATGGCAACAGTTGCAAGCTCTCCTGAAATTTTACGCTGTGACTCTGGCAACAAATATCCTTGCTCATCCAGATAACCCATTGGCATTTGCTCAATATTGATATCGATGCCAGGTCTAATCCCTAAGAGTCTCGCACTTCGACCTATTTTAGGTCTATTGTTTTGCTCTGCCATGCCACGATAGTAGAGTTTTACCATTACCTAGCTACTTGTACTTTATTTTGTAGTGATGTTAGCTAGATAATTAAAAGATTTATTTTTGCTGGAGATAAAAATTATAGCGATCGCGTAATTGCTCTGAAGTAAGATTTTTTGTCCAATATTCAACTAAAGCATGACCAAATGCCCAGGCGTTATTGTTCCCCACGCTATTATTTTCTAAGAGTAATGACCAGATTGAGCGCAAATCGAAATTGCTGATACTAGAGTTTGGGTTAAGTAAGGTGTAAAGATCGTAAGCCATCTGGAGTTTACCCATGACTACGGGGGCTTGCTCGACGGGGATTTGTTCGGCTAAAACATAAGCGAGGGTAGGATTTCCTGTGGTCATAGTGGAAATGAATTTGAGGATCGGGCTTTTGAGCAATGAGGTTAAACCTTGAGTGGTTGCCATTTGACGAGTATAGCGATCGATAATTTTGGCTGCTGCGCTGCTGCGAGCGTCGAGATTTCGCAAGAAACGGGCTAAACGTAACTGTTTGCTAGGGGCGATCGCCTGAACTAACTCTAAAGATAATGCTTCTATGTTCCAAGCAGGGCGATTACTGCTAAGGTCTTCGGTCACGATTGGCAGGATCAGTTCGCAGATATCTCCCAGTTGTTCGACGCGATAGTTAGTGGCTTCGCGGATAGACTTTTCTTTAGGCTGTGTACCTTCTTGCCAATTATAGGGGGGATTCCATTCACGGATTGGACGGAGGCGATCTACTTGAGTCACAATGCCAATTGCACTTAAGTCGGGTAGATCTTGTTTTAATGTCTGCAAGAAATCTAAATCCATCTGGAGGGCAGGATCTAGGGCTGGCGTGACTAATAATAATAAGTCTGCGGTGGCTGCATAATCTAATACTTGCGATCGCAATTCTGGGCGGTTTACCTGTTCGTAACCAGGAGTATCTAATAGGTTTAGAACTTCGTTAGTTGGCGTTTTCCAGGTGTAAGTTTTGATCTGTTCGGTACTGGGTAAGATATCTACTTCCGCTAGACTGGCTTGGAAGAGGGTATTAATCAGACTGCTTTTGCCCGCCCCTGTACGCCCCACCAGGATTATCTTCACAGGCTTTTGAGCAACTTCTGTCTCAGGCTCAACCGATTCTAAAATAGCTCTGAGGGTTTGAGTTTGGGCTTTTGGTAAGGCAGGATCGGCAGTAACTTCAGGCAGAGGAATCGCGATAGTTTCATCCCCATAGAGGGCGATCGCCTGGCGAGCTAGATTTCTTAAAGCCACTTCTCGCATTAATTGACCAAAATTAACTAATAACTCTTGATTTGCTTGATTATTAAATTTTTTGGTGGCCTGCTTGGCTACTGCTGCGGTGGGATTAATTAACCATTGTGACCAATTGAATACTTTACCTAGCTTGCGCGCTGATGGCTCTAACTTACGATAAACTTCAAATGCTTCTACTGCTTGTCCAATCGAAACTCGATTTAAAACAGGAGCCAATTTCTGCATGGCACGATCTGTATCGTCTACTGTACCCCGAATTAAACCGTAAGCTTGGGGCAGATAAATATTGAGTAGAGGGCGTTTTACTTCAGGATTATAAGTATGGGCGATTGCACTAACTAATTCTAAACATCGTTGCCAAAAAGTCTGCCAATCTGACCATATCGGCTCATCCAGCTTGGTTTTAGCGATTACCTGTTGGAGAGCAGCATTTATCTGCCGTTCTTTGTCTGCTGCTACATTTAGCTCCGAATCCTGTGCCGAAAACTCTTCTTTGATTTCGGCGATCGCTTCTTCCATCTCCGCTAGGGGTGATTTTGTCCACTTCACCAATAACCAGCGCCACAGGGTAAAAACTACTACCACTACTCCCCAAATCCAGTTAAGACCCCAATCGTGAATTTGTGAACCTGCTGCTACTAAAAGAAAAATTATAATTGCCGCGATCGGTATTACTAATACTACTATCTGCCAGGGTTTGATACTTACCATGATTAATCTGCCTTTGCGCCATTTTTATCCTAGCGAGATTTGAGGATTAAAGAAAATATGATCGATCGAGACAACAGATTAGTCTATTGAGTAGGTTTTGGGTGTAATCTGAGTACGTTTGGGGGCGATCGCAATTCTTAAATTTATATCCAAGAGTAAGCTCTGGTTTATAAGCTTTTGTTGAAGAAATCTAAACTTATTCACACGAGAGTGTTTCTAATTGGAATCAGCAGTTAAAGTAATCAATATCAATACTGATAGTGTTATTGCTAGCGCTCCTAACAAAGCTCAAGAAGCTTTAGGTAAAATATCCGAATGGACTCCAAAAAACAAACATTTGTTGAGTACCAAGGCAAAAAGAGCTGCTAAATTCAACACAAACGATCCAGAAACGATAAGACAGATTATAGATGAAGCATTAACATCTCCTAGTGCTGTTTTTGAGTCAAATAATGATGGATACTCTTTTCGTGTCATAACTGATTTAGGTCGTGAAATTGGTACAAAAGGACAAACAAAAATACGTGTTATTGTTGGGCCAGATAGTAAAGAAGGATATTGAAAAATATGGAACGCATTTCCTCAAAACTAAAAATATCATTTAGTAATGTTGAAGCTCTTTCAAAAGACTGGGGCTGGAAAATGCTTGCTGATGTTGAAGGAAGCTTAAAAATAACCATAGAAGACAAATTATTTTTTGATGAGGAATCTATTTTGCTTCTTGAGCTAGCATTAGCATTAATGAAATGGGTAGAGATGATTGAATCTGGAAAAATAATTGATTTTTACTATGAATCTATGGATTATGAAGACAAACCTATTCTTGCAGTTATGTTAAATGACAATAATAGTTGGCGACTTTATTCGATTTGGGAAATTTTTGCCGATACAAATAACTTGTCTCTAAAAGAAATTACTCATAGTGTAAATATATATATAAATGAATTACTATTGCATCTAAAAAATAATTTTGAATTTGATTTTATATCATTTTTGCAATCAGAAAAAGCCTCAAAATCGTCAGACGAATGGAGAAAAAAAGAGTATCAAAATAAAATAGAAGAAAAGAAACAAGAATTAGCCTCAGTTGAGAAAAAAAATAGCTAACTATCAAGATAGAGTTAAGAACTTGTCTAGAGGTAAACTAACGTCTAAAATGATAATTATCATTGATGGTTTTAAAAATCTCAAAAATATATTTCCAGGCTTTTTAGATGATTTAGAAAGATAGGATGATAAAAAATGATTAGCGTCAAATATCTAGTTGATGGCGAAAATAATAATTTGTTGTATGGTCAGTAGTTCTTCCAGTTTTGCGATCGCTTCATCATCAAAATAGTAATTAAAACGAAAGTCCTAGTCTATATTTTACTTACGTTTAAGGTGAATTAAATCAAGTGCTGTTTTAATAATTTCCCCAAAACCTTAATACCACGATCGATAGTTTCGGGAGAATGGGAAAAGTTTAGGCGCAAGGCATTATATCCTTTTTTTCCTGGGAAAAAGGGCATCCCTGGGTAAACAAAAACATTCTCTGACCATGCTTGATGCGCTAGGGATAAGAGAGAAATTTCAGGTGGTAGCTGTACCCAAAGAAATAAACCACCATTGGGGATTGTCCAGGTTGCCTCATCGGGGAAATAGTTGGCTAACCCTTGTAGCATCGCATTACGACTAGATAGATTACTAGATCGCAAATGGTTGAGATGATGACGATGTTGTCCTGAAGCTAAATATTCACTTACAATTGCCTGGGAAACCGTGGAAACGTGAAGATCGTGAAACAGTTTCTGCTGTAGTAAAGGATGATAGTGTTTTCCCGTAGCTAATAAATAGCCTACTCTTAAACCTGGCATGAGGGTTTTGGAGAAAGTGCCTGTATAAATTACGGTATCGCTACAATCTAATGATTTTATTGGTGGGGGTACTGGTGCAAAGTTTAAACCTTCATAGGCATTATCTTCTAATATCAAACATCCGTACTGTTCGGCTAGAACTAATAGTTGCTGACGATGCTGGAGTGTAGTTGTGATACCTGTCGGGTTGTGCAGAGTAGATACTGTATAGATTAATTTAGGACGATGGCTTTTCAGATACTGCTCTAAAAGTTCTAGATTCATACCAGAACTTTGCATGGGAATACCAATAATTTTTGCCCCGATATTTTCGATAATATCTAATGTGCCATAGTAAGTTGGACTTTCAGTTACAATCCAGTCTCCAGGCTGAAGATAATAATTCATTACTAAAGATAATCCTTGTTTTGAACCGTTAGTAATGATTAGATCTTGAGCAGAAACTTCTAATCCTAATTGAATTAGCATTTTAGCCGTCTGCTGTCTGAGAATTTCTTGTCCTTGAGGAAAATCATAATTAAATAAGGTTTCGGTAACCTGTTTCATCGCTCGCCTGGCGTGACGTTGTAAATCTTTTAAACCTGATGAAATAGGAAATCCACTACTAAAATCGATCGCCCCTGGTTTACTTTTTACCTGAACTGAAAGTTGATAAATTTCCATAAAGGAAATACTCTTATTCTCAGGAATAATTACTTCTTGAATCGGCGCGAAGTTAGATTTAGTCTGTTGACAAATAGTAGCTGGCGGATTGATAAAATATCCCGCTCCAGGACGAGCATGAATTAAACCATCTGCTTCTAAGATGCTATAAGCCTCAATTACAGTAAGCTTATTGACTTGAAGAGTTCTAGCTAAAGTACGAATTGAAGGTAAGCGATCGCCTGCTTTGAAAGTTTCTAATTTGATTAAACGATTCAAGCGATCGCGAATTTGTAGATAAATTGGTTTGGCTGCCTGACGGTCAATAGGAATCTTCATTTTTTGTCCTCACGTCTTTAGCAATCTTAGGCGATCTAACGAAGATTATACTGGTACAGTTTTGAGTTATTTTAACTAGAACAGTTATTAGTTGCCAAAATTGTACTAGCAAAAGTCAGACTTTTCTGTACCTTACCATCGAGTTTCTAATCATTAATACTGTTAATTAATTACCCTCTTCGCCTAATTAATTAATGACTATAAGTAAGGAATTATGGGGTTGGTTATACGGTTTTTTAGGAGTACTAATTTTTAGTCTTACTTTACCCGTTACTCGTATTGCCGTGGCAGAATTAGACCCAGTTTTTGTTGGTTTAGGTCGAGCTGTTATTGCTGGAGGTTTAGCAATAATTTTGCTAACTCTAACTCGGCAATCCATACCACCTAAGAGGTTTTGGCTTAGATTTGTAGTGGTTGCCGTCGGGGTTGTAGTTGGGTTTCCTCTGCTGACGGCGATCGCGATGAAGAATGCTCCCGCATCCTATGGGGCAGTAATTACAGGACTTATGCCCCTTGCTACTGCCTTCTATGGTGTGTGGCGGGGTAAGGAACAGGTTACTAAATCCTTCTGGCTTTTCGCTCTCATGGGTAGTGGATTAGTCATTATCTTTGCGATGCAGTCGGGGACTAAATCCCTTAGCGCGACAGATTTGGCTCTATTTGGCGCAGTAGTTTCTGCTGGCGTAGGTTATGGGGAAGGTGCAATTTTAGCTCGTACATTTGGTGCCTGGCAGGTTATTTGTTGGTCACTAGTGCTTTCTCTACCTGCTCTTTTACCAATTGTATTTAATGCTTTCCCTACTTCGTTTAATTCTATTTCGACTAATGCTTGGCTGGGGTTTTTTTACGTCAGCGTTTTTAGTATGTTTTTAGGATTTTTTGCCTGGTATCAAGGACTTGTTTGGGGAGGGATTGCTAATGTCGGTCAAATACAGTTGCTTCAACCCTTTCTCACTATTTTAGCATCAGCAATTTTACTCCATGAAGCCTTAACTAGTCGCACTCTTGGTTTTGCGCTGGGGGTAATTATTTGTGTGGCATTCAGTAAACGTTTTGGTAACTATTTAAACTCGTGAAAAACTATATTATTAGGATCATCGAAAGAATTGGCAGGTATTTAGCTAAAAACAGAATAGAGCCTCATATTATCCAAAAAGGCGATCCCGAAGGGTAGGCGGAGCCTAATCGCTCTGGCAATATTTACTGGCGAGTATATGACCCCAGTTCAAATTCTCATTGTTCTTTTAATTCGGAACAAGAAGTAAAATCGTGGCTGGATACTCGCTACTATGACATGAGATGAGCCGAAACTCTATTACCCATTACCCATTACCCATTACCCATTACCTTCACTTTTAATGCAGTATTTCCCCTTGTTCACCCAGTTGAGGATATGGTTTCCCCTGACGATGATACATAGCTGCAATATCGGGATAGCCCCATTCAAAAGCAGTTTGCTGGTAAACTTCTGGAGTTAAACGAACTCGATCATAAAAGCCAGCCTGTAAACGTTGCCGTTGGGCTTCAAATAAGACTACCGCATTAGCCACAGACACATTAAGGGACTGTACCATACCCTGCATGGGAATAATAATATGTCCATCCACCAGTTCGGCAGCTTCAGCGGTGACACCCCATCTTTCTGTACCTAAAAGAATCGCTGTTGGCTTAGTATAGTCAACTTCACGATAGTCTACAGCGATCGCACTTAGATGAGCCGCGTAAACCTGATGCTGCTGCTGTTGGAGATGTTTAATGGCAGTTTTGATATCAGGATGAGAATGTAACTTGACCCATTTTTCGCTTCCTTGAGCAACCTGAGAATAAGTTGGCGTATCAGTATGACGATTTACGGCGTGTACGGCAAAAATACCCACCGCGTCACAGGTACGAATAATTGCCGAAAGGTTATGAGGTTTATGGACATCCTCCATTAATACCGTCAGATCGGGCTGTCGTTGAGCCAGAACTTGCTTGATTCGTTCATATCTTCTGGGAATCATGTATAGCCGTACAAAGTTAGATTAGGACAATTAGGGCGATCGGCTCGTAAGTAGGAAATAGGAAATAAAAAATAGTATTTCAAAGATGTCCTAACGTTTTTACGTAGAGCTATAGTTTGAATAGTTTTAGATCGATAGCGTCTTGCACTGAGCTTGATTGTATAGCAGGCGATCGCATAATACCAAAGCTACCATAGCCTCGACCATTGGCACGGCTCTTGGTAATACGCAGGGATCGTGTCTACCTTTGGCAGCTAAAACAGTTTCTTCTCCACCTTGAGTTACGGTTTTTTGTGATTTACCAATAGTTGCCGTGGGTTTAAACGCCACCCGAATGACAATATTTTCGCCATTGGAAATGCCTCCTTGTACCCCACCAGAGCGATTGGAAACCGTGCGTGTTGCCCCATGTTCGTCGATGTAAAATTCATCGTTGTGTTCACTTCCTGTCATGGTAGTACCAGCAAAACCCGAACCGATCTCAAACCCTTTGGTAGCTGGCAGAGACATCACCGCTTTAGCCAGATCTGCTTCTAACTTATCAAAGACAGGATCGCCTAAACCTTTGGGTACATGTCGCGCCACACATTCAACTACTCCACCTAAAGAATCTTGCTCTTTTCTAGCTTGCTCGATCCGCTCGATCATCACCTGCGCAGATTCGGCATTGGGACAACGGACAATATTACTTTCCACTTGTTCTAGGGTGACGGTATCAGAATCAACTTCGGCTTCCAAGTCTTTAATTCGCTTAACATAGCCGACGATTTCCACCCCAGCGACTAAGTATAAAATCTTTTTGGCGATCGCACCTGCTGCCACTCGACCAATAGTTTCCCTTGCCGAAGAACGTCCACCACCTTGATAATTACGAAAACCATACTTAGCATCATAGGTAGCATCAGCATGGGAAGGACGATACTTGAGCGCCATCTCATCATAATCTTGCGATCGCGCATCTTTATTACGCACTAAGATCGAAATTGGTGTCCCAGTAGTCTTACCCTGAAAAACCCCAGACATAATTTCACAGGTATCACTTTCCTTTCTAGGTGTTGTAATCTTACTTTGTCCTGGTCTTCGACGATCTAAATCTACCTGTATTTCCTCTGCACTAATTTCTAACTGTGGAGGACAACCATCAATGACTACCCCAACACCTCCACCGTGAGATTCACCATAAGTTGTGATGCGAAATATCTGCCCAAAAGTGTTCCCCATGATGCCTATTGCGTCGTATTAAAGCGATTTGTATTGTATCGCAACTTCAGAGTTATTGTTACTTGGAAATGTGAATAACCAAGTTTTAGCAACAGTATCCAAATTCGCAAACACAAATTGCTTCTAATTTAGATGCGTTTGCCCTAGTATTTTATTTCTTTGCAAGTCCCTAACTTCATTAGTTATTCAGATTTATTGTTTAGGATACAAAGAAAAGCTTCAAATACACTTTTCTGAAGCTAGCTCTTCCCTGTATATTCGCTACTTCAAGTCCTTATTCATGTTATCAACAAGAGAGTTACAGTCGATGTGTATTAAAACTCGACGTATTTTACTAATTCATACTGACGATGCGATCGCCGAAATGATGTTACTTTGTCTAGAGACTATTGCTGACTGTGAAGTAACGACCGTAAATTCTGGTATTCAAGCAATTGAAAGGGCTTCAGAAGCAGACGCTATATTACTCGATCTGGATGAAAAAATGCCCGACTTATGTTGGAGAGAAATAGTCCAGAATTTAAAACAAGATTCCTTAACTAATGCGATTCCTCTAATTCTCTTGACAGCTACGCCCCAATCTCAAGAGCTACTTGAGTTTCAGAAAAATGAAGAACTAAAAGCGATCGCCAAATCCTTCGATCTGTTAAATTTAGCCAATCAGATTTCTCTCCTACTCAACTGGAACTAATGAAGATGAATTTTAATTTACGGAAACATTCACCTTCTTCATAAGTTTTTCAGATTGTTTAGATAATATTTGCGCAACGGATGTAGATTAGTTGCCATCCAGTTGGAATTTTCCCAATGATAACCCCATCGTTTCTGGCCTCGGAAACCGCAACGATGGGGCTTTTGTCCCTACCCTTTTAGCAAGGAATTATTAATTATCATACCGCATTTATTAATAACGTTACTTGTTTTAAGGCAAAAGGATAGCTAACAAATTTCTGTTTCAAACTTTTTTAAGGTTCGTAGTTAACGAACAAAACTTAGTTAATAAATTTTTAGTTGAGAGACAGCAAAAAGCTATGACTACAACAATTCAACAACAAGAACAGTTAAGTTTATGGGAGCGTTTTTGTCGGTGGGTTACTAGCACCGAAAATCGACTATATATAGGTTGGTTTGGGGTTTTGATGCTCCCGTTACTAGGGGTTTCTATTTGCGTTTTTACGATCGCCTTTATTGCTGCCCCTCCAGTTGATATTGATGGTATTCGTGAGCCTGTATCTGGCTCTTTACTCTACGGCAATAATATTATTACCGCAGCCGTAGTCCCTACTTCTAATGCTGTAGGATTGCACTTTTATCCAATTTGGGAAGCGGCCTCGATGGACGAATGGCTATATAATGGTGGCCCGTATCAAATGATTGCTTTTCACTATATTCCTGCTCTTTGCTGCTATTTGGGTCGAGAATGGGAATTAAGCTACCGTTTAGGAATGCGTCCTTGGATTTGCGTGGCTTTTAGTGCGCCTTTAGCTGCGACTGTCTCTGTCTTTTTAATCTATCCCATTGGACAGGGAAGTTTTTCTGACGGTTTACCGATGGGCATTAGCGGTACATTTAATTTTATGTTTGTCTTCCAAGCCGAGCATAATATCTTAATGCACCCATTCCATATGTTAGGTGTGGCTGGGGTGTTTGGTGGTTCTTTCTTTGCAGCCATGCACGGTTCATTAGTTACATCTTCTTTGATTAAAGAAACCAGTGATAGCGAGTCCCAAAACTATGGTTACAAATTTGGTCAAGAAGAAGAAACTTACAACATAGTTGCTGCCCATGGTTATTTCGGTCGCTTGATTTTTCAATACGCTAGCTTCCAAAACAGTCGTAACTTGCACTTCTTCTTAGCAGCTTGGCCCGTAGTGTGTATTTGGTTTACTGCTCTAGGTATCTGCATTATGGCATTTAACCTCAATGGTTTTAACTTTAACCAGTCAATTTTAGACTCTCAGGGAAGAGTGCTTCCTAGTTGGGCAGATGTAATTAATCGCGCCAATTTAGGATTTGAGGTAATGCACGAACGGAATGCTCATAACTTTCCCTTAGATTTAGCTTGTGGTGAAGCAACACCTATCGCCTTGAAAGCACCAGTAATTAATAGTTAGGGCTTGCTTGGGTCAATGAATGGGTAATGGGTAATGGGTAATAGGTAATGGGTAATGGGTAATGGGTAATGGGTAATAGTTTTTATGTGTTATTTGCTACTTGGTACTTGCTACTTGGTACTTATTAGTCACTGCTAACTAGTCACTGTTCACTGTTTTATAAGGAGCTATCAGTAGATGATACAGCGAGATCGCATACTTAACTCTTCAGCGGAATTAGATTCTCATCTCAAAACTACTCTCAAAAAGATAGACAACATCAGCTTATGGGAAAGGTTTTGTCGCTGGATTACAAGTACCAATAACCGTATCTATATTGGCTGGTTTGGAGTGTTAATGATTCCGACAATGCTAACTGCCAGTATTGTTTTTATCATAGCGATCGTCGCTGCACCACCTGTGAATTTAGATCCTTTGGGTTCACCTATTTCTGGTTCATTATTAGATGGGAATAATCCGATCACAGCAGCAGTTGTGCCAACCTCAGCAGCTATTGGATTGCATTTTTATCCGATTTGGGAGGCTGCTTCCATTGATGAGTGGCTCTATAACGGTGGCCCTTATCAATTAATTATTCTGCATTTTATTATTGGCATTATTGCCTATCAAGATCGAGAGTGGGAATTAAGCTACCGCTTAGGAATGCGTCCCTGGATTTCTCTGGCTTTTACCGCTCCTGTCGCTGCTGCTGTATCGGTATTGATTATCTATCCTCTGGGACAAGGAGGATTTTCCGAAGGGATGCCGTTAGGAATTTCAGGTACTTTTTACTTCATGTTTCGATTCCAAGCCGATCACAATATTTTAATGAATCCGTTTCATCAGTTGGGGGTAATTGGAGTCTTAGGTGGAGCATTACTTTGTGCCGTGCATGGTTCAATTGTCACTTCTACCTTAATTCGCAATACAACTGAACAGGAATCGATTAATGCAGGCTATAAGCTTGGTCAGAGAAAACCAACCTATAACTTTGGTAAAGCTCAAAATTATCAGCGCAGTATTTGGGGATTGAGTTTTCCTAGTTCGCGATCGCTCCACTTTTTCTTAGCTGCCTTTCCCGTAGCAGGTATTTGGTCAGCAGCGATCGGGATTGACATTGCTGCTTTTGACTTTGAAGGATTTAATTTTCAACAGCCGACGATTGTTCATCAAGGCAAAATTATTCCCACCTGGATGGATGTTGTTCTCGATGCCAATTTGGGTTTGTCAGAAACCACCAAAAAATCAACCAGTTTACCGATTTTTCCCGACTGGCAAATCAATTCAGAACAAGAAGCCACTAGTTTTCCTAGCGATATAAGGTCGGAGTAAGTGGGAAAAGTAATGAGTAATGAGTAATGGGTAGCAATCAACAATCAACAATCAATAAATAACAATCAAGCATTAACAAAAGAATATGGAAACACCTTTTACTGATTTAACTGTAAATATTACTGCCACGGCTGGAGATGATATAAATCCAGTACGAGAAGGAAGAGATCAAGCTTCCACAGGATACGCTTGGTGGGCAGGTAATGCTCGTTTTATTAACCTTTCGGGGAAATTTCTAGGAGCGCACGTTGCCCACGCTGGGTTAATTGCCTTTTGGGCAGGGGCAATGCTGCTTTATGAAGTTGCGCACTATGACCCCGATCTGCCGATGTTTAGACAAGGCTGCCTGTTGATGCCTCACATTGCTACTCTGGGTTTTGGAGTTGGTGCTGGGGGAGAAGTTATCAGTCTGTTTCCCTTTATGGCGATCGCCGTTTTGCATTTGATTGGCTCGGCGGTTTTGGGTATTGGCGGACTATATCATTCTCTGCGTGGCCCAAGTAAACTGGCTGGCTTTTTTGATTTCGATTGGTCAGATAAGGATAAAATCTCCTCGATTCTGGGCTACCATTTGATTGCTTTAGGGGTAGCTGCTCTACTTCTCGTCTGTAAAGCGATGTTTTGGGGCGGTATTTATGACACTTGGCTACCTGGTGGGGGCGATGTCCGTCTGGTAACGAATCCCACTCTCGATCCAAGAGTGATCTTTGGTTATTTTTTCCGTAGTCCTCTGGGGGGTGATGGTTGGCTGGTCAGTGTTAACAATCTCGAAGATATAGTCGGTGGTCATATTTGGATGGGCTGTATCTTAATTGCTGGCGGTATCTGGCACGTTCTGACTGTTCCGTTTAAATGGACTCATAAAGTTTTTGTTTGGTCGGGTGAAGCCTATCTTTCCCAAAGTTTAGGTAATGTGGCAGGACAGGCATTTATTGCAGCCATGTTTATCTGGTTTAACAATACCGCTTATCCCAGCGAATTCTATGGCCCGACAGTTGCAGAATCTTCTCAAGCCCAGTCCTTCGTCTTTCTCATGCGAGATCAAGATTTAGGAGCAAATATTGCTAACACTCAAGGCCCTACAGGTTTAGGTAAATACTTACAGCGATCGCCTACTGGAGAGATTATCTTTGGTGGTGAAACTATGCGCTTTTGGGATTTTCGTGGCCCCTGGCTCGAACCTTTACGGGGAGACCACGGTTTAGATATTGATAAACTACGCAACGATGTCCAACCCTGGCAAATACGACGGGCAGCAGACTATATGGTGCAAGCACCTATGGGTTCAATTAACTCCGTAGCTGGTTTAGCCACTGAAATCAACGGCTTTAACTTCTTATCACTTCGGACTTGGATGACTGGTTCTCATATTATTCTGGCTTTCTTCTTTCTAGTTGGTCATTGGTGGCACGCAGGTAGGGCGAGGGCGCAAGCTGCTGGCTTTGAAAGAGGCATCGATCGCAAGGATGAGCCTGTTTTATCGATGGGAGATATTGATTAGTGGGTAGTGGGTAGTAGGTAGTAGGTAGTAGGTAATGAGTAATGGGTAGTGGTTAGTAGGTAGTAGGTAATGAGTAATGGGTAATGGGTAATGGGTAATCCTTAATCCCTAGCCCCTTGAAAAGGTAAGTAGGTAGGTTGGGTTAGCGATACAACCACTAAAAGACCTAGAAAGGTCGATATAGAGAGCGTAACCCAACGCATTTAACAATCAACAATCAACAATCAACAATCAACAACAGAATTTTAGGAGCAAGAAAATGCAGAATTTTCAGAGAGTTTTTAATAGTGTACAAATCATGTCCATCGTAACTTTAACTATGGCGATGGCAACCTTAATGTTTATCAGTTTTTTCCTGACAAGTATTCCTAACCAAATATAAATCTAAAATTCAATGACTATTGCAATCGATCTTCCACAATCAAATATCGGCTGGTTTAGGCAAATTGATGACTGGCTGAAACGCGATCGCTTTGTGTTTATTGGCTGGTCAGGGTTATTACTCTTTCCCTGTTCCTATTTAGCGATTGGTGCCTGGTTTACTGGCACTACTTTTGTCAGTGCTTGGTACACCCACGGGTTAGTTAGTTCGTATCTTGAAGGATGCAATGTTTTAACGGCTGCGGTATCTACTCCAGCAGATAGTATGGGTCATTCTCTCTTATTTCTCTGGGGGCCAGAAGCGAATTGGAATTTTACGCGCTGGTGTCAAATTGGCGGTTTATGGACGTTTACAGCCTTTCATGGAGTCTTGGGGTTAATCGGCTTTATGCTGCGACAGATAGAAATTGCCCGTCTGATCTCACTACGACCTTATAATGCGATCGCTTTTTCTGCTCCCATTGCTATTTTTGTTTCTGTCTTTTTAGTCTATCCCTTGGGACAATCTAGCTGGTTTTTTGCTCCTAGCTTAGGGATAGCTGGTATCTTTCGCTTTGTGCTGTTTTTCCAGGGTTTCCATAACTATACTCTTAATCCCTTTCACATGATGGGAGTTGCAGGAGTTTTAGGAGGGGCTTTGCTCTGTGCCATTCATGGGGCAACGGTACAAAACACTTTATTCAAAGATGCCCAAGCTTTTAATACTTTTGGCGCATTTAGTCCCACTCAAGCAGAAGAAACCTATTCAATGGTTACTGCTAACCGCTTTTGGTCACAGATTTTTGGGATTGCTTTCTCTAACAAACGCTGGCTACATTTCTTTATGTTGTTTGTACCTGTAACTGGCTTGTGGATGAGTGCTATAGGCATGATTGGTTTAGCTTTTAACCTGCGAGCCTATGATTTTATCTCTCAAGAGTTACGAGCAGCCGAAGACCCTGGTTTTGAGACTTTCTACACCAAAAATATTTTACTCAATGAAGGTTTGCGAGCTTGGATGGCACCCCAAGATCAGCCCCATGAAAGCTTTCAGTTTCCAGACGAAGTATTACCACGGGGTAATGCGCAGTAACAAGTAACAAGTAACAAGTAACGAGTAACGAGTAATGGGTAATGAGTAATGAGTAATGAGTAATGAGTAACAAGTAACGAGTAACGAGTAATGGGTAATGGGTTCTTGATCAATACATTTAGGGAGATATAAGAGATGGTTTTTAGATATGCAATGATTTTGCCAATTGTCTTACCAATGTTGTTAATGGCTGCTGTAGCTATTTTTTCAGCCATAACAGTTATTACGGATATCGCTTCTAGCGATCGCACACTTTAGATAATTAATCACATTAGTAATTACCTTTTGACTTTTGACTTTTGACTTTTAAAAAGTAATTGGAGGTTCGAGAATGCTGAAAGTTGTTAGATATGCGATCGCTTTTCCCGTAGTTTATGCAATCATAGCTGCGTCTTTCTCAGTCATGGTAATCGTTTTAGACTATTGCTTTCCTGGCTCGTTAGATGGTACGTATCTCAAGCTTTTTTTCTAACATTTTTGGACATTGGTGAATGCGTAATGTTTTGCTTTTCTACCTGTGAATAACAGTTATTAAAAAGCTAAAAGCTAAGAGCTAACGGCTAATAGCTACGAACAGTAACATTTTGTACGTCATTACTTAAATAAGCAACGTCAATTTTTGTTTTGTATTTAATATAAGGAGATCACCAATGGGTTTACCTTGGTATCGCGTCCATACGGTGGTGTTAAACGACCCAGGGCGATTAATATCCGTTCATTTAATGCACAATGCTCTTTGTGCTGGCTTTGCTGGTTCAATGCTGTTGTTTGAACTGGCTTTATATGACCCTAGTGACCCCGTACTTAACCCGATGTGGCGACAAGGTTGTTTCTTAATGCCGTTTGTGGCGCGATTAGGAGTAACCAATTCTTGGCAGGGTTGGAGTATCACGGGGGAAAGCTTTAGTGATCCTGGGTTTTGGACTTTTGAAACTGTAGCGATCGCTCATATTATTTTTTCGGGACTACAGTTTTTAGCTGCTTGTTGGCATTGGGTTAACTGGGATTTAGTTACTTTCTTTGATGAAGAAACTGGCGAATCAACCTTAGATTTACCCAGAATATTTGGCATTCATCTTTTATTAGCGGGTTTACTTTGCTTTGGTTTTGGTGCTTTTCATCTAACTGGTATTTTTGGGCCAGGAATGTGGGTATCAGACCCCTATGGACTAACGGGACATATGCAGGGAGTTGCGCCTGTTTGGGACGCATCGGGATTTGACCCCTATAATCCTGGTGGGGTAGTTGCCCATCATATTGCAGCAGGCATTGTGGGCATTATTGGCGGACTATTTCACATTGTGGTGCGTCCTTCCGAAGAACTGTATAAGTTATTGAGGATGGGTAATATCGAAGGTGCATTAGCTAGCGGTCTGGCAGTCTTCTTTTTTGCTGGTTTTGTCGCTAGTGCTTCGATGTGGTACGGTACAGCAACCACTCCCGTCGAACTCTGGGGGCCAACTCGTTTTCAGTGGGATAAAGGCTACTATCAACAGGAAATAGAACATCGAGTCGAAAATAATCTAGCTGCGGGGGATAGTCTATCGCAAGCTTGGTCAAAAATTCCTGAAAAGTTACTGTTTTACGATTACATTGGCAATAATCCTGCTAAGGGTGGTCTATTCCGCTATGGTCGGATGGTTGATGGGGATGGTTTACCTCTAGCTTGGCTGGGTCATCCAGTTTTTCAAGATGGTGAGGGAAGAGAGTTAACTGTCCGACGCATGAATAGCTTCTTTGAAACTTTCCCAACGGTTTTAACCGATCGAGATAACATCGTTCGTGCTGATATTCCTTTCCGTCGAACTGAAGCGGAAAATAGCTTTGAGCAAACAGGAGTCACAGTTAGTTTCTACGGCGGACTATTAAATGGTCAAACCTTTAACAACCCTGTCGAAGTCAAGAAATATGCTCGCCAAGCAGTCTTGGGAGAAGCTTTTGAATTCGATACCGAAACCTATGATTCCGATGGCGTATTCCGTACCAGTAATCGCGGTTTCTTTGCCTATTTCCACGCCTGTTTTGCTTTACTTTGGTTTTTTGGTCATATTTGGCACGGCACTCGCGCCATATTCAGCGATGTCTTTTCGGGTATCAATATCGAACTAGAAGAACAAGTCGAGTTTGGCGTTTGGACAAAAGTTGGCGATGTTACCAGTCGGAAGCAGCCAGAACTTGTACCGCTACCAGGAAGTAATGAGTAGTGGGTAATGGGTAATGGGTAATGGGTAATAGGTAATGGGTATTGATTTTCTGCCTATTTCTAACTAGAAACTTAACTTATGCCGAAGTCTACTAACCACTAACTACTAACAGCCATAACAGATCAACCTAGGTCAAATAATTGGAATGACTAAAAATGACACAATCCAAATTTGCCTCGAAAAAAACTGCCCCCCTACAGTATTTCTTTAAACCAATTAACTCCGAAGCAGGAAAAGTTACTCGTGGTTGGGGGACAACACCACTGATGGCAGGAATCATCTTGTTGTTTGTTTTATTTCTGCTGATCATTGTCCAGATTGTTAATTCTTCGATTCTACTGGAGGGGATGAACGTAGATTGGACGAGTTTGAAGTACTAACCATTAACCATTAACAAAACTATGCCACCAATATTTTTTGCCTATGGTGAAGGACAATTTGCCACTACTGCTACAGGAATCGCCTCTGGATTGCTAATGCTAGCCATACTTCTGATCCTTTTAGGAGTTTATGCCAGTCAAACCTATCCAAGCGATCCGTAGGGTACGCGCAGCGTAATCGCCAATAAATAAATTAGCCAATAAATTACATTTACAGGAGAAGAATCATGAGTATGATTGCTGAATTAATTCTAAATGCCGATAGTGAAGCTCGTTATCTTGGCCCCAAAGAAATTCATATTTTCCAAGATTTTCTGAAAACTGGGGAACAACGGCTAAAAATCGCCAATTTCTTGGCTGCAAATGAACAAAAGATTGTTCGCAATGGCACTAATAAATTTTGGGAACGTTGTCCTGTCACTCCTAGTAATAGTGGTGTCGAAAGGAAGACTAATTCCTGTATGCGAGATCAAGGGTGGTACGTTCGCCTCATTGCCTATTCTGTCTTGGCAGGTAGCGAAAAACCCCTCGAAGAAATTGGCACGATTGGTATTAAAGAAATGTACAACTCTCTAGAAATACCAATTCGTAATATTGCTGAGTGTATGCAATGCCTCAAGGAAGAAACTGTAGCAATGATGGATGAAGAAGATGCTATGGAAGTCGCACCTTATTTTGACTTCATTATTCAATCGCTTTCATAAAGGAGCTTCGCTCCCAGCTATAAGCTCTAAGCCATAAGCTATAAGCTTCTTAAATTACCAAGAATTTAGCTCATACATAAAACAATCAGGAGATAAAATCATGCAAGACCTTATTACTTCTACAATCAATACTTTTGATGTTCGCGCTCAATATCCAGATAGTGATGCGATGAATCGATTAGAAAACTATTTTAAAAGTGGCGATTTACGTGCCAAAGCCTCTCTGGCTATTAGTGCTAATGCTAAATCGATCATTACGAAAGCGGTAGCTAAGTCGTTGATGTATACCGATATTACTGCTCCTGGAGGCAATATGTATACTTGCCGTCGTTATGCAGCCTGTATTCGGGACTTGGAATACTATCTTCGTTATGCTACCTATGCGATGCTAGCTGGTGATCCTTCGATTCTCGATGAACGCATCCTCAATGGTTTACGAGAAACTTATAACTCTCTGGGAGTTCCCATTGGCGGTACAGTGCGCTCAATTCAAGCAATGAAAGAAGTTACTGCGGATTTGGTAGGTACGGAAGCTGGTAAAGAAATGGGTGTCTATTTTGACTATATTTGTTCTGGCTTAAGTTGAACGTCTGCAATACTTTTTGGATCAGTAAGGTGGGGTGTGCCTCGCCCTACTACTCCCTACTTACAACCAACAATTAATACCAATTTTCAATAGTAAGTGGAGAGATAAAATCAAATTGTAGGTTGGGTTGAGGCACGAAACCCAACGATTAAAAGATTTTGTTGGGTTTCACGCTTGGTTCTACCCAACCTACTAGCGCGTCCACTCTAACTTGTTGGGTTGAAATAATTAAAATCGGTAGTGCGAGGCACACCCCACACTACTTAAATGAACCCAATATTTTAGTCTAGACACGCTACTACCAAGTCTCTTATTACTTTTGAGAAATGGTATAACAATCAACAATTAATAGTTAACAATGAGCATTATTACCCGTTCTATTGCTAGTGCGGATCGTGAAGCACGCTATCTGAGTCTGGGAGAGTTAAGAGCGATCGCAGATTTTTATCAAGGTGGACAGGATCGGCTGCGTCTAGCTCAAATTTTAGTCGCTAATGAAGAGGCGATCATAGAAAAAGGTAGTCAGAGATTTTGGTCGCGATATCCTAATACTCCCAGTAATACTGGCAATCCGACTTTTAGAGCTTCTTGTCTACGAGATCAAGGCTGGTATCTGCGTCTAATTACTTATGCGCTCGTCTTGGGTGATACAGAACCAATCGAGAAAATAGGGATTAAAGGTGTAAAAGAGATGTATGAGTCGCTGGAAATTCCCCTGAAAAACTTGGCTGAATGTATGCGTTGTCTCAAAGAAGTAACTACCGAAATGCTCGGTATTCAAGATGCGAATGCGATCGCTCCTTATTTTGATTACGTTATTCAAGGATTTCAGTGAAAATAAAGGGCTTTGCCCTAGCTATTAGCTCTTAGCCGTTAGCTTTTAGCTCGATCAAACATAGTCTTGAACTATGCCTGATCGTAGACACCGTAAAGACAGTGGGGTCTTAAACCCAATCGCGCTTTTAGAAGTTAAACCAAGGCTAAAAGCGCAGCGCTTCGCGCAGATCGTCGTCTTACGACGACTGGGACGCGGTAGCGTCCGCAGCTGACAGCTAAAAGCTTTTTTGATAAATAATATTAGGTAAAACAAATGAATGTTAATACAGGCGGTGGTAGTCCCGTTGTTCATCCTCAAAGATATCAAACCACACCCCTTGCCGTAATTTCTCAGGCAGAGCAACAGGATCGTAATTTAAAAGTAAGTGAACTTAATCGACTCGCTGATTATTTTAATTCTGGTACTAAGTTATTAGAAATTGTTAATAGGATTAGTCAAAACGCCGATGCTATTGTAGCTGCTGGAGGCGATCGCATTTTCTATGGTGGTAATGCGATGGATTATCTGGAAAAGCCTCAACAATTGGTCGATCTACCAGGCTACACTAAACCGATAACTGTTACTCAGGCTGCCGTTGCTAAAGCCAAGGTTACTCAGAACAAAAGTAAAAGCCAAAATTTCCAGAATTTCCCGAATTTGCAGCCTCGTTCGTTAATTAGTGGTCGTACCTTTAACTTTGTCGAACTGTTACTAGAAGCAGTTTACAGGATGCAGGCGACGGGTAGAGAACCATTACCAGGGGGTTTTAAGCCGATTAATATCTCTCGTTATGGTACGAAAAGAATGAAGCGATCGATGCGAGATTTGGGTTGGTTTTTGCGCTACATTACTTATGCGATCGTCGCTGGCAATGAGAGTATTTTAACTGTTAATACCAAGGGGTTACGGGGGGTAATTCCTGAAGATGTGACGGTAGCTACTATTGTTGCTCTCCAAGAGATGTGTTGGAAGTCTTTGACTTATTTTCCTGAAGATCGGGAGGCGAAAGAGATCGTTAGATATTATTTTGATGTCTTAATCAAAGCCTATGAAGTCGAAAAGCCTGCGGTGAGACTGAGAGAAGGAGTATCTAATGACCAGCAAGGCTTACAACTACCCCAAAGTTATTTTTTGGCTGCGGAATCACGACCTAAATTTGCGCTGAAATCTAATACGTCGGTGACAGAAAAACAAGCTGTAATTAAAGCAGCTTACCGACAGATATTTGAATGCGACATCAATCGCACCTATGGCATGGCTTTCAAAGAATTAGAATCTCAGGTTACAGGTGGCAACATTTCGATGAAAGAGTTTATCCGTAGCCTGGGTAAAACTCGTCTCTATCGCCGATTATTCTATGAACCGTACACTATTTCTAGAGTTATCGAACTAGCATTTCCTCACTTTTTAGGTCGAGGTTTGAGTTCAATGGAAGAGTTTCAAGATTACTTTGAAATTATCTCCCGTGGTGGTTTGTCAGCTTTAATTGATGCTTTAATCAACTCGGCTGAATATGCCGATTATTTCGGTGAAGAAACCGTCCCCTATGTAAGAGGTTTAGGTCAAGAAGCTCAGGAATGTCGTAACTGGGGAGCGCAATTAGACCAATTTAAATATAGTGCTGTCGTTCGTAAAATACCTCAATTTGTGACTCTGTTTGGTAACTATCAACAGCCTTTACCAAACCAGCATCCTTACGGTGTTGGCAACGATCCTCTAGAAACTCAGTTTGGGGCAGTTTTTCCCAGCGAAACACGCGATCGCTACGCTCAACCGACACTTTTTGGTAAAGATAATCAGCGTCTATTGATTAACTCTAATTTAAGTAATCAAAATGTAACTAACAGTTTAGTTCCAGAAACAATTTTGAAGCTGAACAATAGTGATCGTGAACATCGACAACGAAATGTTAATCTCTCACATCATTCTGTTACAGCTATCATCAAAGGATCTTATCGACAGGTTTTGGGACGAGAACCTTATTCTGGTCAACATTTAACCGTAGCGGAAACTAAACTTAAAAACGGTGAAATTACAGTCCGCGAATTTGTACGTCAATTAGCTAAATCTACTTGGTTTCGTAGTTTATATTGGGACAAACTTTATATTACAAAAGCGATCGAGTACATTCATCGGCGTTTATTAGGTCGCCCTACTTATGGACGCTTGGAAATGAATCAGTATTACGATCTCTGTTCTAAACAAGGTTTTTATGCTCTAATTGATGAAATTTTAGACAGCGATGAATATCTAGCAACTTTTGGTGAAGATACAGTCCCCTATGAACGCTATCTTACCCCTAAAGGCTGGGCAAAGCGATCGCTCCCAGAACCAATTAATTGGTCACAAGCACAATTATCACGTCAAACTACCGCAGGAGAAGTTGTAGCTCAAAAAATTAGAGAAGATCGAGCGCGACTGACTAAATTGGCTGCCGAAAATAATGGCAGTAGCGTAACCAAAACAACTCCTGTAAAACAAACTATTTTGGCAACAGCTAACGAAGATAGTCAATCTCAGACAGTTACAAACTCTAATTCAATTCCAGTTGAACCCGAACCAGAAAAGCTAAAAGCTGATAGCTAAAAGCTAATAGCTTAAAACTAATAAACAAACAACGTAAAATCGTAACTCTTCGCCAATATGAGTATAGTTAAACAAGTGATTCTTAATGCCGATGAAGAACTTCGCTATCCCAGCCTCAGCGAGATTCATCTCTTACAAAACTTTTGTCATACGGGAGCAAATAGAATTCGGATTGCCAGGATTCTTGCCGACAATGAAACTAGACTGGTGCAACGGGGTTCTCGTAAATTCTGGAAAAAATGCCCAGTTACTCCTAGTAATAGCGGAAATCTGCGCAAGACTAACTCTTGTCAGCGCGATCAAGGCTGGTATATCCGTTTAATTGCCTATTGCGTTTTAGCTGGTAACAATCAGCCATTGGATGATATTGGTATCCTGGGGATGAGAGAAATGTATCAGTCCCTTGGTATTCCTTTAGGTAATTGGGTCGAAGCCTTGCGTTGTTTAAAAGAAGAAGCGATCGCTTTACTTGACGCTCAAGATGCGATCGAGGTTATTCCCTATTTTGACCATCTTATTCAAGCTCTCGCTAATCCTGGGCCTCCCTATCGGATTAATGACGGTTCGGTGGAATATTAATAAGGAATAACTTGAACAACAGGCTTTCTTCCCCCTATTGAAAGTCTTTTCAGCCACTATCGAACATATCAACTTTTCTTGGTGCAAGAGGTGCAAAATGTTAGTTAAAATCAAATTTTAACCAGAAGTTAGCAATGGATGCTCAGAAAAGCGATCGCCTGACATTGCCAAAAATTGACAGCAATTCGCTATCAGCAGATTCAATGCGATCTATCGGCGATCAACCCATCCTAACTTGGGAAGAACCCGATTTTGAAAAGTTCGATCTGTGTATGGAAGTCACCGCCTACGTTTACCATTGGCAATGAGAAAAACAAGAACCAATCGCCTAATTCAAGGGCTAGGAAGCGCGATCGTCCTATTAATTTTTGCCAGTTGTTCTCAGTTACAAAACTTGCCCAACGCCTCCACTAATGCCGAAAATACAAGTTCCCCAGTAGCTACAAATACACCATCGAACGCCCCCGTTGTTCCTACTGGCGATGTTGCTGCTGCTAGCAGCTTCTCAAAAACAACTTTAGTAGAAGGCTTAGAACACCCTTGGAGCATTGCTTGGCTAACCGATGGCGCAATGTTGATTACCGAACGACCAGGGCGACTACGCATCGTTCGCAACGGAACCCTCGATCCAACCCCAATTACTGGAGTACCAAAAGTTTTAGCCGTCGGTCAAGGCGGTTTGATGGATGTCTCGTTGCATCCTAACTTTGCCCAAAATCGCTTTATCTATCTCACCTATTCTCATGGAAGCGAAGATGCAAACCGCACGCGCGTCGCACGAGCAAGGTTTGACGGCAAAGCTTTAAACGACCTAAAAGTCATATTTGAGGCTACTCAGCCTAAATCAGGCGACCAGCATTTTGGTTCGCGTATTACTTGGCTACCTGACGGGACAATGTTGATAGCTATTGGTGATGGTGGTAACCCACCCATCTCTCTCAACGACAATTTGATTCGCAAACAAGCACAAAACCTCAATAGTCGTCTCGGTAAGATCGTGCGAATTAATGATGATGGTTCTATCCCCAAAGACAATCCCTTTGCCACAAATGCTAATGCCGATCGAGCGATTTGGAGTTACGGACATCGTAATATTCAAGGACTAGCCTTAGATCCGACTTCCCAGCGAGTATGGGCAACCGAACATGGTTCGCGCGGTGGGGACGAACTCAACCAGCCCCAAGCAGGGAAAAATTACGGTTGGCCTGTCGTTACCTACAGCGAAGAATACACTGGTGGGGAAATCTCCAACGAGCGATCGCGTCCTGGGATGGAAGACCCAAAAGTTGTCTGGACACCAGCAACCGCCCCTTCAGGACTGGCATTTTATACGGGCGATCGCTTTGGACAATGGAAAGGCGATCTCTTCGCAGGTGGACTAATTTCGCAGGATGTTCGCCGTATCGATTTAGACGAATCGGGTAATGTGGTAGGTCAAGATGCGATCGATATCGGTCAGCGTGTGCGCGATGTGCGCCAAGGGCCAGACGGATTGTTGTACGTTCTCACAGACGAACAAAATGGGCAGTTAATTAGTCTCGAACCTACTGGAGGTTAAATTTAATTTTATTTGACTGAAAAAAGTATTAAGTCAAAAGAGTTAATACTCCGCCACTCCAAATACCACAGTACTTCTAACTAAGAACTTGAGCGATGCGATTTGAGAGTTCAAAAGGATCGTAGGGTTTGGTAATTACTCCTGACACTTGTAACCGAGTAAATTGACGTTGTTCGGCTGGATGGGCTTTGGCGGTGAGAAACATGACTGGAATGTCTCTAGTTACGGTATTAGCTTGTAATTCTTTTAAAGTTTCTAAACCATCCATATCTGGCATCATAACATCCAGTAAGATTAGATCGGGTTGTTCGGCGATCGCTTCGACTAATCCCGTTCTGCCTGAATTGGCGGTTACAATTTGCCAATTACCAACAATTTCTAAGCAAAGTTGGGTGGCTTCTCTGATATCGTCATCATCATCGATAATTAAAATTTTTTTAGTCATTCTAAATCTAAAATGTCGTCAAGAAGACTGTATTTCCATTGCCGTTAAATATTCAGCATGACAAGGAGCGACAGTGCGAAATTGAATATATTCACCATCATGATCTTTAACTAAGGCATTTATGCCACCAAGCTGGTGAGTAATTGACCACGATTGAGGTGATTAAATATTTTAGGAACTAATTGTGAGGAAGTTTGGGTTTTACTAATACAATCATTACCACCTGCTCTTAAAATTTCCTGAACAGTACTAAGGTCGTTGTGAATTGTCAAAAACAAAATTGGTAACTCTCGCCAACGACAGTCATTTCGCAGTAGTTGACATAGCTCAATCCCATTCAAGTAAGGCATTGCCACATCTAAGATGAGTAGATCTGGCTTCAATTTAGGGATTATCTGCCACAGATCTAGGGAATTGTCTAAGACAGTTAAGTCGATCTTGAGGGGGTTTAATAAATTTTTGATCACCGCCAGGATCTGTGGGTCATCATCTACTACTAAAATTTTGGCAACTTTCTGCTGAGATTGTTGTAAAGCTTTAACAATTGATTTGGTGGCTTGGATATCCAAACTAGCTCGCTGGAGCAAGATGTGATGATTGAGACGGGCGATTTTTAGCCGTAAAGAAGTTATGCCTTTAAGCTTTGCTGCCTCTTCTTCACAGTCGGTAAACAGAATTGTTGGTAAAGGTAATCTCTCCTCAAAGATTTGAGCAAATTCATCTATGGTTTTAACCGTAGAGTTAGCCAGAAAAAATTCCCAGATCAGAGCATCGAGATTAGTCATCGCTAAAGCCTTTTTTAGAGATGTCGGCTCTTTTACCAGTTTGAAACTCATGTCGAGCGCAGTCATTTCGGCAACCAGTTGCTGTACTAGTTTGGGATGATTATCTACCGCCAATATTACAGGTCGATTTTGATGTACTGGGTTTAATTGTGGCTCAACATCAGGTTTTAAGGATGTTTTAAAAGCTGCCAATAGCTCTGAAAATTCCCTTGCTCGATCTACCTTTGAGCCGATTTTTAATAATTGTTCCATCTCCAATGCCAGACGAGAACCTTGAGCAAAGCCAAAAACCCCCAATCCTCCTGCTAGCTTATGAGCAGCCCTTTGTGCCTGTTCTAAAAGCTGACTTTCTAAATTACCTGCTAGCCAAGCATGATTAGCTTGTTCGAGAATTGCCAAGCGATCGCTATTTACATGCTCAAACTTTTGCCAGACTGCTGTTAATTCTTGCGTAATTTGTTGACACAATAATTGTTCTGTTTGCTGTTCTATTTTCTCAGAATCAGCTTCTTTATTTAATGGCTTCAGACGATAACCAATACCATAAACAGTTTCGATAAAATCAGCCTTAGCACCTACTTGTTTTAGCTTGCGCCGTAAATCTTTAATATGAGCAGCGATCGCATTTTCGCTTGGAGCTTCTTCTATATCCCATAAACGCTCTAGGATCGTTTCTCTTGTCAAGACGCGATCGTCACTACGTAAAAAAAGCTCTAATAAACGATATTCTTTGGGAGTTAAAGTTAATTTTTTTCGATCATATGTTACTTCATGATTACTAGAATTTAAACTTAGTTTTCTCCATTGTAAAATTTGTGGTGTAAGAGAACTTTTACGCCGTAGTAAAACGCGAATACGAGCTAATAATTCAGTAACTTCAAAAGGTTTAACTACATAATCATCTGCTCCTGCATCTAAGCCAATGACTTTTTTACTATTAGAATTTTGAGCAGTTAATAATAATACAGGAGTTTGATTACCCGCAGAACGCAATCTTTTACATAATTCAATTCCATTTAGTTTGGGTAAAATAATATCGAGCAAAATCAAGTCATAATCATAAGCTTCGATAAACTCCCAAGCTAATTCACCTTCATCAGCATGATCGACAATATAATGGCGATCGCGCAGGATATTTTCTAAAGCTTGAGCAATAATTTGATCATCTTCAACTAATAAAATTTTCATTTATCTACAAATTTAAATTTTTTTGTCAGGATCTAGTTTTTATAATAAATTCACTAACAATTATCTAATTTTATTTATTATTCTTAATTAAGATTACTTTTATTTCTACCTAAATATTTTTAGATTTTTTAAGCATTTTACAAATATTTACTATTTAAAGATATTTACCTACTATTTTAGTTGATTGTTCATTTTATTTTTTCTATAAAGAGCATATACACATATCAATAGTATTAATAATCATTAATCAGGATCGATAAAGTAAGCTAGTTAGTATTTTTTCAATTGAATTATAAAGTTTTGTAAAAACAATAGGCTTATTTTATAATTTTTTATTTTCTGTTGCTATAAGTTTAAGTAGAGTAATTTGTATATTGCTACCAACAATATTTTGTAGTATTTGGTATATTTCCCAAATCATAAACATTAAGTAATCAAACAAGTAATCAAACGAGCTTTGTTTGGTTAATGCCAAAATTATTAAAATCGACTTATTGCCTCTGGCCTCGGAAACCGCAGCAATAATCGATATTTACCCTTTTAGTAAGGAGTTATCGTTATGAGATTCCACAACGCAGATTTAGTACGTTCTAGTCGAATTAATTCAGTTTTAGCCAGAAATAAGCTGAAGAAAAAGCGTAATTACGGCTCTGCCTCCCTACAACGCAAACGGTTTCAATAATTAAATAATCAATATCCAAAATACATTCAATTGTCCTTGGTCATTTGTAATTGCTATTAAACAACGAATGACTAATGATTAATTACCATTGGCGACAAGTTCAGCTTAATTATTTTTAGCCTACAGATTAAGTCTAATTTGATTGCAATCACTTTTTAAAGAGTCTTAGTCTATCAAAAATATTTCCCCAGCTAATGGCTAATAACTAATAGCTGATAGCTATAAACCGAACTTGTCATGAATTACTAATGACTAATAAAGGAGAATATAAATGACAATTAGCCCTTCCGAATCGGAGCAAAAGGCGAAAGTTGTCGTAGATACTAATCCCGTACCTACTTCTTTGGAAAAGTGGGCAAACCCAGGGCATTTTGACCGTACTTTGTCGAGAGGGCCTAAAACTACTACTTGGATTTGGAATCTACACGCTAACGCTCATGATTTTGACACTCACACTAGCGACTTAGAAGATATTTCGCGCAAAATATTTTCGGCACACTTTGGACATTTAGCGGTAGTTTTTGTTTGGCTGAGTGGGATGTACTTTCACGGTGCCAAGTTTTCTAACTATACCGCTTGGTTAGCAAACCCGACTAACATCAAACCCAGCGCGCAGGTAGTTTGGCCGATCTTTGGTCAAGATATTCTCAACGGCGATATGGGTGGTGGTTTTCATGGAATCCAGATCACTTCTGGTTTATTTCAACTCTGGCGTGCTGCTGGTTTTACCAATGAGTTCCAGCTTTATTGTACTGCGATCGGCGGTTTGGTAATGGCTGCTCTGATGATCTTTGCTGGCTGGTTTCATTATCACGTCCGCGCCCCGAAACTAGAATGGTTTCAGAATGTTGAGTCGATGATGAATCATCACTTAGCTGGCTTGCTAGGTTTGGGTTCACTGGGCTGGGCGGGACACCAAATTCATGTGGCATTACCAATTAATAAACTCTTGGATGCAGGAATTGCGCCTGAAGATATCCCTCTACCTCATGAATTTATTGATGCTAGTAAGATGGCGGAACTTTATCCTAGTTTTGCCGAAGGATTACGACCTTTCTTTACCTTAAATTGGGGAGTCTATTCTGATTTTCTAACTTTTAAAGGCGGTTTGAATCCTGTTACGGGTGGCTTGTGGTTATCCGATACCGCCCATCACCATCTAGCACTAGCAGTAGTCTTAATCATTGCAGGGCATATGTACCGTACCAATTGGGGTATCGGTCATAGCATGAAGGAAATACTAGAAGCTCATAAAGGGCCATTTACAGGTCAAGGACATAAAGGTCTGTATGAAATTCTAACTACTTCCTGGCACGCTCAACTAGCGATCAATCTAGCAATGTTAGGCTCTCTGAGCATTATCGTGGCGCATCATATGTATGCAATGCCACCCTATCCCTATTTGGCGACGGACTATGCGACCAGCCTATCTTTATTTACCCATCATGTTTGGATTGGCGGATTTCTGATTGTCGGTGCTGCTGCTCATGCTGCGATCTTTATGGTGCGGGATTATGACCCAGCCGAAAACGTCAACAACTTATTAGATCGAGTGCTTCGTCACCGCGATACGATTATTTCTCATTTGGTTTGGGTATGTCAGTTTTTAGGCTTCCACAGCTTTGCTATCTATTGTCATAACGATACGATGCGGGCTTTTGGTCGTCCCCAAGATATGTTTTCCGATACGGGAATTCAGTTACAACCAGTCTTTGCTCAGTGGATTCAACACATCCATACTATGGCGGTTGGTAATTCCGCTTTGGAAGCTGCTCAACCGTTAGGGAATGTCTTTGGTGGTTTAAATAATATTGTCTTAGGAGGATTGGGAACTACTGCACCTGGTTTGAGTGAACCTGTCAGTTATGCCTTTGGTGGCGGAGTGTTAGCTGTAGGCGGTAAGGTAGCAATGATGCCGATTACCTTGGGTACGGCAGACTTTTTGATTCATCACATCCATGCTTTTACCATTCACGTTACGGTGTTGGTACTGCTCAAAGGCGTGTTGTATGCTCGCAGTTCTCGTTTAATTCCCGATAAAGCAAATTTGGGTTTCCGCTTTCCCTGTGATGGGCCAGGACGAGGAGGTACTTGTCAGGTATCAGCCTGGGATCATGTTTTTCTCGGTCTGTTTTGGATGTATAACTCCCTATCAATCGTTATTTTCCACTTCTTCTGGAAGATGCAGTCCGATGTTTGGGGGCTAGTAGACGCAGACGGAACGATCAATCACATTACCGCTGGAAATTTTGCCACCAGCTCGATTACCAATAACGGTTGGCTACGAGACTTTCTTTGGGCGCAAGCTTCCCAAGTAATTACTTCCTACAATAGTTCGCTTTCTGCTTACGGCATCATGTTTTTAGCAGGACACTTTGTCTTTGCTTTTAGCCTCATGTTCTTGTTTAGTGGTCGTGGCTATTGGCAAGAACTGATCGAATCAATTGTTTGGGCGCACAACAAGCTCAAAATTACTCCTGCTATTCAACCCCGCGCCCTTAGTATTACTCAAGGTCGGGCTGTTGGAGTGGCTCATTACCTACTAGGGGGAATTGTCACCACCTGGGCATTCTTCTTAGCAAGGATGACAGCACTCGGTTAGATATTTGTCCTTTGTTATCAGGTAGGGGCGATTCTCCTTCGGAGATGCTACGCAAACGCGAATCGCCCCTACTACGAAATTAATCATAATCTTCAAAAATTAAGCAACTATTATGGCTACTAAATTTCCTAAATTTAGCCAAGACCTTGCTCAAGATCCAACTACCCGACGTATTTGGTACGGAATTGCCACAGCGCATGATTTTGAACTACATGACGGTATGAATGAAGAGAATCTTTATCAAAAGATTTTTGCTTCTCACTTTGGTCATATTGCCATTATCTTTCTGTGGACATCGGGACTACTATTTCATGTGGCTTGGCAAGGCAACTTTGAACAATGGATTCAAGATCCCCTCAATATTTCGCCCATAGCTCACGCTATTTGGGATCCGCAATTTGGCCCTGGGGCGGTTGAAGCTTTTACCCAAGCTGGTGCTTCTAATCCTGTTAATATTTGCTATTCAGGTGTTTATCACTGGTGGTATACCATCGGGATGCGCTCTAATAATGAGCTATACATGGGATCGATATTTCTCATGTTCCTGGCAACAGTCATGTTATTTGCTGGGTGGCTACATCTACAGCCTAAATTCCGTCCCAGTTTAGCTTGGTTTAAAAATGCTGAGTCCCGACTCAATCACCATTTAGCTGGTCTATTTGGTGTTAGTTCCTTAGCTTGGGCTGGTCACTTAATCCACGTCGCAATTCCCGAATCTCGCGGACAACACGTAGGTTGGAATAACTTTTTAAGTACCCCACCTCATCCCGCAGGTCTAGGAGCATTCTTTAGTGGTAATTGGGGCGCATATGCCCAAAATCCCGATACTCCAGGACATATCTTTGGTACTTCGGAAGGTGCTGGAACAGCCATTTTGACCTTTTTAGGTGGTTTCCATCCCCAAACCGAGTCTTTGTGGCTGACAGATATGGCTCATCACCATCTGGCGATCGCCGTTATTTTTATTATTGCAGGACATATGTACCGTACTAATTTCGGTATTGGTCACAATATCAAAGAGATGACAGAAGCTTTAGCTGGCCCTGGTTGGGATGGTTTCTTTATTGCCCCCAGGACTGGTCGGGGACATAAAGGTATTTACGACACTTACAATAATTCACTGCATTTTCAATTGGGCTGGCATTTGGCTTGTCTAGGGGTAATTACCTCTTTAGTAGCACAGCATATGTATTCGATGCCTCCCTATGCTTTTATTGCCAAAGATTTTACTACCACTGCTGCCTTGTATACCCATCATCAGTATATTGCTGGCTTCCTAATGGTTGGTGCATTCGCTCATGGGGCAATATTTTTAATACGAGATTACGACCCAGAATTGAATCGGGATAATGTCTTAGCCAGAGTATTAGATCACAAAGAGGCAATTATCTCTCACCTCAGTTGGGTATCTTTGTTCCTCGGTTTTCATACTCTTGCCTTATATGTCCATAATGATGTGGAGGTAGCTTTTGGGGCAGCCGAAAAGCAAATTTTAATCGAGCCTGTATTTGCGCAATGGATTCAAGCAGTTCATGGTAAAGCACTATACGGTCTCAGCACCTTACTTTCTAATCCTGATAGTATTGCTTCTACTGCTTGGCCTAATCATGCTAATGTCTGGCTACCTGGTTGGTTAGAGGCGATTAACAACGGTACTAATTCGCTGTTTCTCACGATTGGCCCTGGAGATTTCTTAGTTCATCATGCGATCGCTTTAGGTCTTCATGTTACTACTTTAATCTTAGTTAAAGGTGCATTGGATGCCCGTGGCTCTAAATTAATGCCCGACAAAAAAGACTTTGGCTATGCTTTCCCCTGTGATGGCCCTGGACGAGGAGGTACTTGCGATATCTCAGCTTGGGATTCTTTCTATCTAGCTACCTTCTGGATGCTCAATACTTTGGGTTGGATTACCTTTTACTGGCACTGGAAACATCTGGCAGTTTGGCAGGGTAATGTCGCCCAGTTTAATGAAGGTTCTACCTATCTAATGGGATGGTTTAGAGACTATCTTTGGGGAAATTCTGCCCAGTTAATCAATGGTTACAATCCTTACGGAACAAATAATTTAGCCATCTGGGCTTGGATCTTCCTCTTCGGACACCTAGTCTGGGCGGTTAGCTTTATGTTCTTGATCACCTGGCGCGGTTATTGGCAAGAGCTAATCGAAACCCTAATGTGGGCGCATGAACACACTCCATTATCCTTTGGTTATCCCAAAGATAAGCCTGTCGCGCTGTCGATTGTACAAGCTCGCTTGGTAGGATTGACCCATTTTGCGGTTGGCTACATTGCCACCTATGGAGCATTTTTGATTGCTTCGACAGCGGGTAAATTTGGTTAGCACATATAACCCAAAGAGCTTAGAACTTATAGCTCTTTGATCGAGTTTGGGGGATTCTCCTCTCCCAAAATAGACCATACCCGATCGCAAACAGGGCATACGGTCGGGTTTCCTCACAATTTATTACTAAATAATTTAATTAAACAAAATGACTCAAACAAAAACCCCTGATTTTTCCCAAGCCTATGCTGAAGAAGAATTAATCAAACCCTATAAAGGCGATCCTTGCTGGGGTAATCTATCTACTCCAGTTAATGACTCAGATTTAGTCAAATTATTTATTCACAACTTACCCGCCTATCGTGAAGGCTTAAGTCCTTTTATGCGCGGATTAGAAATTGGTATGGCTCATGGTTACTTCTTAATTGGCCCTGAAATTGTGGTTGGGCCATTGCGCGAAACTAGTCACGGCGCAAATCTCAGTGGAGTCATTACCGCTATTTATATTACCGCTTCGGCAGTTTTAGGTATTTCTATTTTTGCCCTTGCCACTTTTCAAGGTGATCCTAGAGGTGCTTATAATTCTAATTCTCAAGACGCTCTTAGACCTCTGAGAAAAAAAGAAGACTGGTTTCAACTTGGTGGTGGAATATTTTTGGGTGCAATGGGAGGTGCGGTATTTGCCTACGCTTTGCTCGAAAACTTTGACGATTTAGATGCAATTTTACGGGGAGCAGTTAATGTTAGTCAACATCTAACTCCTTGGATTTGGGGATAGTAATTAGGTAGGAGGTAATAGGTAGTAGGTAATGGGTAATAGGTAATAGGTAATAGGTAATGGGTAATAGGTAATAGGTAATAGGTAATAGGTAATAGGTAATAGGTAATAGGTAATAGGTAATAGGTAATAGGTAATAGGTAATAGGTAATAGGTGACAACTAATAACTAACAACTAACAACTAAATAACAAAGAGGATTATTATGACAGACATGACACAAATGACAGGCTCTTATGCGGTTTCTTGGTTGCCTTGGATTTTTATTCCCTTGATTACTTATATTCTTCCTTTTCCTGTATTCGCGCTCTTATTTCTTTGGATTGAAAAAGAAGGAGCAGAAAAAGAAGTTTAAAGTTCCAATTAAATTACTAATAGTAAAACAATGAAGATCAAAATCTTAGCTCTAATTTTAGCGATCGCCCTTTGGTTTGGTACTCCACAGACCGCGACCGCAAATGGCATTTTAGTCAAGTGTAAAGACTCCCCTGCTTATAGGGAGAAGGTTGCTAGTTATCCTAATAACTATTACTTTAACGAACCCGATCGCGCTTATTCTGAATATCTATCCTGTGGTGAAGATGGCTTACCTCATTTAGTTATTAGTTTCCGAAATGCTGTTGATATTGCGATCGCTTTTAGTATCTTTTTCTATATTGCAGGTTTCATTGGTTGGTCGGGACGTGCTTATTTACAAAAAATTTCTCAGCAAAAATCCCAAGAACAGTCAGAAATATTTATCGATTTATCTCTAGCAATTCCATCTTTAATCCAAGGTTTACTTTGGCCTGTCTTGGCAGTCAAAGAATTAACCAGTGGACAATTGACTGCTCAAGAGAATGAGATTTATGTTTCACCTCGATAGTTTAATTGACTTCAAAGCAACACACAAACCTAATTAAAAAGTCATGCAATATTTCATCAAATATTTAACCAGCGCACCCGTCGCAGCTACTCTTGTCTTAGTCATAGTCGCGATTATTTTTATCGAATTAAATTATTTTTTTCCTGGATTACAATATGGAACCTATTTTCATGCTTTGCCATAAGTGAAGTCCAATTAAATAGGAGAACGAAAAAAAGTAGGGGAGAACATACTCCCTAAAATTTTAGAGCAGTGCGATCTCGAAGAGATCCACTTCGCGGTGCGCATCTCACAATTAATCCATCTAAAACTCTTGGAGGTGAAATTAAAAGAAGTCATTACAAGCAAAGCAATATCGATCAATGATGCAAACTGCTGGTCGAGCATCTATGTTTAAATGTTTGAGAATCTGTAACTCTACATCCATTGCCCTCTCTACCTTACAACCAACAACAACTTTTTTGATTGTAGTTTAATTCTCGGAAAGTGACAAAAAAGGGTTGCAGCTTATAGCTTATAGCTTTTAGCTTAAAATGTAGAGATTAGGAATATAAATAACTAACAGTAGTTTGATTATGCAATATCGTCGCTTTGGTCGCACAGAGTTACAGATGCCCGTTTTTTCCTGTGGAGGAATGAGATATCAATATAAGTGGCAAGATCTTCCTCAGTCTGACATCCCCGCAGCCAACCAGCGTAATTTAGAAGCCACTATTCGTCGTTCATGGGAACTGGGAATTAATCATATTGAAACTGCTAGGGGTTATGGTACTTCGGAGATGCAGCTAGGACAGATTTTACCTCAGCTACCAAGAGAACAACTAATCTTCCAAACCAAAGTCTCTCCCCAAAGCGATCCTGTAGATTTTCGTCGCCAATTTAAACAGTCTCTCAACTTCTGCCAGCTAGATTATGTCGATCTGTTAGGCATCCACGGCATCAATAATGAAGAAACTTTCCACGATAGTATGCGCCCTGGTGGATGTCTCGATGAAGCTAAAAAACTGAAGGCATCAGGAAAAGTAAGACACATCGGTTTTTCAACCCACGGCTCAACGGAAATTATTACCAAAGCGATCGCCACAGGGGAGTTTGACTATGTAAATCTGCACTGGTACTACATCAATCAGTGGAACTGGTCAGCCATTGAAGCAGCCCAAGATCAGGATATGGGTGTATTTATTATCTCTCCCGCTGATAAAGGAGGACATCTTTATAATCCGCCACCAAAACTAGTGGAATTATGCCAGCCTCTTAGTCCAATGGTGTTCAATAACTTATTTTGCTTATCTCATCCTCAAGTTCATACCCTTAGCTTAGGTGCAGCTAAACCTTCAGATTTTGATGAACACCTCAAAGTCTTACCTCTGCTAGACAAAGCAGACGAGATCTTACCCCCAATTTTAGAGCGTTTGGAACAAGAAGCGATCGCCGTACTGGGTAAAGACTGGTTTAGTAATTGGAAAGTCGGGCTACCTAACTACGAGCAAACTCCTGGCAATGTTAATCTACCCGTAATTCTTTGGCTGCGTAATTTAGCTTTGGCTTACGACATGATTGAATATGGTCAGGCTCGTTATAACCTTTTAACTAATGGTGGTCATTGGTTTCCTGGCGCAAAAGCCGATCAAGTAGCTCAGCTAAATCTCCAAGCCTGTTTAACGAATAGTCCTTATGCCGAAAAGATTCCCGATTTATTAATGGAAACCGACAGGCTACTTGGTGGCGCACCTGTTCAACGTCTTTCTCAAAGTTGAATGTTGAATAATAGGCGATTAACTATCGGCACACAGAATAGCGATCGCACATTCTTAATAGTGATGCTACTTGAGAAGAAGATCAAAATTTATTAATGTAACGTTATACAGCGTTTTACAGTTTAGGACGAACTTCAAAAGCAAGTTGTGAACGGTAAAAACAAACATCGAATTCCCAAAAAAAATTCATCCGACCCAGTAGTAAGGGAGCATCATCAGACAAGCTCCATGCAAAAACTAATTGCACTGGATCAAAATTGCTAATCTGTGCAGAAACGAGTAAACCTCTCGCCTCAACCGCAGCTAAATTGCCAGCGAGAGTCACAGAAACTGTTTGTTCTTCCCATACCGCACCAAGCTGAAGTCCGACGCTGAAAGGTAGGACGTTAACACTTGCGCCTGTATCCAAAAGGGCTGAAACCTCCACCGCTGAACCCCGGTATGTCAGGGAAAGCGGTAGTTGAGGCAAGGCATCGGAAACACCGAAAGTATCAAACCCTTCCACAAAGTTGAATCGCTGGGCATTATGCATTGTGTGCCCTTTGATCCGATTTGAGAAGTTGGCTGAGTTTGTGAGCCGCTTCGTGAGAATTGAGAGGCGACCAAAGGGAATATGTTGCTCCAGCTTGAAGCGTCGGCTCTTCTTCTTGCGCTAGCTCTGCAATCAGAAATTGCATGACTTTCAATTTTTCCGCACGCGGTAGCCCTCTTAGCGTTGGGAATAGGTCTGCTGTAGTCATAGGACAAAAAAAATAAGTAACTTCTCTATTTTCTCATAACCACCCCAACATCATAATTTTCTAATTTTCCTGCCAGAAGAGTTAATTATTTGCGTTTCTCCATGAACACGAACGACAATGTTCCGTAGATCCTCGTGGTGGAATTATTCGCCGCCATTATCTCCAGATGTCTTTGATTAGCTACGCGATCGCCCTAAACTAAAAACTAGCTTAAAGACAATGCGATACTTGCTATTGTTACTTCAGGATATTTAACGACTGCCCATATACAATAGAAAGGCTTCTTTCGCTATAGATATAATAAATGAGTAAAAAAATACTTTCTTGGTTAGGGCTGGCATTATTTACAGTTTTATTATCATTCACTGTGCGGTCAAATGCGATCGCCGATACTCCCAAACATTATACAGATTTAGAATTTGAGCCTCTACCAGAAATTGAGCTACCTGACTATCAAAGATACGAACTAGATAACGGGATGGTGGTCTATCTGGTGGAAGATCGAGATTTACCTTTGGTTAGCGGTACGGCAATTATTCGGACTGGTTCGCGCTTTGAACCTGATAATAAAGTCGGTCTAGCTAAGTTGACGGGAACAGTAATGCGCAGTGGCGGTACAGAAAACCATCCCGCAGCCGAGTTAAATACAATCTTGGAGCAAAAAGCTGCTAGCATCGAAACTAGTATCGAAGATAGTTTTGGTAGTGCTAATTTTAGTACCCTCACCGAAGATTTAGAGACGGTATTTCCTTTATTTACCGAAGTGTTGCGTCAACCAGCCTTTACTCCTCAGCAATTGGCGATCGCTAAAAATCAACAGCAGGGTTCAATTGCCCGCCGTAACGACGATCCTGCTGCAATTGCCGAGCGTGAATTTAATAAAGTTCTTTATGGTAAAACTAGTCCCTATGCTCGCACGATTGAGTATGACACCCTCAATAATATCTCTCGCCAAGATGCGATCGATTTTTATCAAACTTATGTTCGTCCTGAAAATATAATTTTGGGTATTGTCGGCGATTTTACGAGCGATCAGATGATCGAACGAGTAGAGAATGCTTTTGGTGATTGGCAGGTAGATACTCCCACAGTAGCTTTAGAAGCACCAGCAGCAACTCAACAATATAAGCAAGGAATCTTTGCGATAGAGCGTCCTCAACAGACTCAAAGCAACATTCTCTTGGGTCATATTGGCGGTCGGTTTGATAGTCCTGACTATCCAACTCTCAGTGTTTTAAATGGTGTTCTCAACGGGTTTGGTGGACGGTTATTTAACCAAGTGCGATCGCGTCAGGGTCTGGCATATAGTGTTTATGGTGCTTGGAGTCCTAACTACGACTATGACGGGATGTTTATTGCGGGAGGGCAAACTCAAACCAATAGTACCGTTCCTTTTATTCAATCAGTAATCAACGAGATTAAAAAGTTGCGTAACGAGCTAGTTACAGAGCAAGAGCTGGCAAATGCTAAGGAGTCAATACTTAATTCTTTTGTGTTTAACTTCCAAAATCCCAGCCAAACTATATCTCGACTAATGCGTTACGAATATTTTGATTACCCTGAAGATTTTATTTTTAAATATCAGGATGAAGTTCAAAATACAACCAGAGAAGATATCTTAGAAGTTGCTCAGGAATACCTACAGCCCGATCGGCTAGTGACTCTAGTTGTGGGTAATGTTAAAGCGATGAATCCTCCTCTAAGTAATTTAGAGCAAGAAGTTAGCCTGGTTGATGTTTCTATTCCCCAACCAGCCAAAAGTTAATCTAAATTGCTTTGGTATGGGCGAACATTAAGGGCGAACAGCCGTTCGCCCCTACTACATCATATTAACCATCTGTATTCATGTTATGCAGACACTGATACTGGCTCTGGTTTTGACTCAGGCGCAGATTTTTTGTCCTCTTGGGGACTCTCAATTTCTAACTGTAAAGAAGGATTGATGGTAATTAAACGCGCTCCTCTTCCTTGAGTAAAATAATTCCAAGCCCACTGAATCATCACGATCAGCTTGTTATCAAACTCGATCAGGTAGTAGATATGAGCAAACACCCAAATAATCCAGGCGATAAAGCCAGAGAATCGAGCAAAATTGAGATCGACCACGGCTTTGTTTTGACCAATTACCGCCATGCTACCTAGATCTTGATAGCTAAAGGGTTTAACCTTAACGCCAATTACTCTTTTAGCAATTAAATCCGCTACATATTCTCCTTCCTTCATCGCCACAGGGGCAACTCCAGGCAAAGGACGTCCTTGATGGGGGAAGTTAGCTAGATCGCCAATAACAAACACATCAGGATAGGCTTTGATGCTCAAGTCAGACTCAACCACAACTCTACCAGCACGGTCTAATTCTGCTCCTGTGCGATCTGCCAACACTTTACCCATAAACGATGCTCTTACTCCCGCAGCCCAAAGAATTGTATGGGCATTGACGGTTTGGGTTGTTTCACCTTGACGATAGGTTACAGAATTATCAGCAATGTTGGTAACTAAAGTCTTGGTTTGAACATCTACACCTAATTTTTCCAAGGATTTCTGGGCTTGGACGGAACACTCTTCAGGATAGGGTGGCAAAATCCGTTCCATACCTTCAAACAACAACACTTTTGCTTGAGTAGTATCAATGTCGCGAAAGTCATCTTTGACTGATTGATGAGCAATTTCGGCGATCGCTCCAGCTAATTCTACTCCAGTCGGCCCACCACCAACAACTACAAAGGTTAATAACGCTTGACGCTTTTCTGGATCAGGTTCTTTCTCGGCTGCTTCAAACGCTGTAAAGATGCGACGACGCATTTCTAAGGCATCTTCTACGGTTTTTAAGCCTGGAGCGTCATCCTGCCACTGATCGTTGCCGAAGTAGTGATGACTGACACCTGTTGCTACTACCAAAGCATCATAATTTAATGCCTCTCGATTTTCTAAATAAACTTTCTTGGCATCAGGATCGATATCTACAACCTGATCTAATAAAACCTGAGTATTCTTATGCTTGCTCAAGATCACCCGTAAAGGAGAAGCAATATCAGCAGGAGACAAAGTACCTGTCGCCACTTGATACAGCAAAGGTTGAAATAAATGAAAATTACGCTTGTCAATTAAGGTCACTTTAACGGGGGCATCCTTTAAAGATTTAGCTGCATAAAGTCCGCCAAAACCACCGCCGACTATTACTACATGAGGAAGGGCTGTCTGCTCGGTTTGAGTGTTTTTCATAGAAAAAAGAAGGAATTTAGGATTAGTATTAATGCTCTTAATAAACTTGCTTATAGATGAACAACTAGATGAATTGAAAATTCTTTTCTTGCAATTATATACTAATATTAATTTTTGTAAATTAGCATCAAGGATCTATTTTTTTATTTTTGAGATGCATGATTTTTTTTAGGTGTCAATCCTATATTTAGCTTTTTAAAATTGACAATGATGTAGCCAGAACAACAAAATCTCGACATATGTTACGAATCAAACAAATAAAAGTAAGTAATCACTGCAAATAATTATTAGGGACAAGGGAAAATCTCAGCTAGTTGCTAGTTACCAGTTACTCAATGCTAGAAATGATTGTCACTTTTGTTATCAAAATGCAATCTTCCTGCCCCTAAATACATGCCACGAGCTTTTTCTCCTGTAGGGTAAGCTGTGACACCGAATAAATATACTCCACCATAGTCAGGATTACTTTCAGGCTTCAAGCCAATCGTCACGCTGTTACCTGGAGGGATTGGCTGCTCAAGCTCAACTGTAATCTTTTCTGTCGCTTCATCTATTGTAGCGATCGCCTGTACAGGCTCTGCTTTATCGTGATGATTGCCTAAATACACCTCAGTTTCTTCGGGTTCAAATTTAACCTCATCTCCCCCACTGCGTTGCTGGATTACTACCTTTTGTAATGATTCACCAATATCATTTGGTAATTCTAGATCGAAATAATATCTTGCCTGTCTAACTCTAACTCCGTTAAAAGTAGTGTGAGCATCTTTCAACAATAATCCTGCTTCAAAAGAAACCGTGCCGTCAGGAGCTTGAACTCCTTGAGCGGGAAGCTTAATTGTACTACCTAAAGCGATCGCCACTAACCAGTATGTCCACCGATAAAATCTCATAATCCTAGATAATAATAACTAGCAAAAAAATAGGTTTCCCTAGTCATCCTAGCTATTTCAAACTTTTTCAGTACTCCTGTAAAATTAATTTTTGCTTAAACCAAAGCTAATTTATATCAGGCTAATTATGTTTCTGTTTATATCTAAATTACTACCTTTATTTATCTATCCTTTGGGACTATCATGCCTGTTAATCCTGTATGCTTTATGGTTGTCTTACCGACGTTCCCGTAAAGCTTATTTACCGATTTTACTAGCATTAATTATTTTAGCGATCGCGGGTAATATCCAAGTAGGCAACCATCTGATTGCATCTTTAGAAAGAAAATATTTACCCTTAGCAACACCACCCCAAGTAGATGCGATCGTCATTTTAGGCGGTGGTACCAGAAATAATGAATCTCCCCGAATTATGCCCGATTTAAGCGATCGCGGCGATCGTCTATTATATGGAGCAAAACTATATCAGGATGGTGCTGCGCCTAAGATTGTGCTTTCAGGAGGAAGAATTCAATGGTACGGCGGAGAATCGAGCGAGGCAGAAAGTATGGCAACTATTTTAGAATTATTCGGCATTCCGCGTGCTGACATGATCCTAGAATCTCGCTCTTTAAACACTCATGACAATGCAATCTTCACTAAAAAAATTTTACAACGAGAGAAGCTAAAACGAATTTTACTTGTAACCTCGGCTGCACATATGCCCAGAGCGATCGCCATTTTTCATAAAGCAAAGATTGAGGCGATCCCCGCACCAGCGGATTTTATGGTCAGCGATCGCAATTTAATTGAAAGTAGATATAGTAAAGAGTCGCGAATTCTCAGTTTAATTCCCACTTCCGAAAGTCTAGACTTCACCACCCAAGCCTTAAGAGAATATATTGGCATTTTTATTTATCGTCTTAGGGGATGGTTGTAATGACTAATTATTGAATTAGTGATTGAGCAAACAATTTCGTACCATTTTTAAGTATTTTGCCACTTCTTTTTTTGTTCAGGTGTCGTATTGCTATTTTTTTTACTACCATGAATTACTTTTATATTTGATTTGGGTATTATTATTTTAAAGTTTAATAGCAATATAAATTGATCTGTATGTTGATAACAAAATTCAAAATAATTCATTATTTTTTAATTTTATCCATTGCGATATTAAGCACAAAAACAATTTTAGTCAATGCTCAAAATACCACAACAAATATTCAAGAAATAGAAGCCAAAAATTTAATTAATTTACTGGCAAAAACAGAAAAATCTTATTTTAATGAATTAAGACGATTTACTAATAGCTTTAAAGAACTAAATAATTATAATCTAGATGGCTATGATATTTTAAAATTAACACAGTCTAGTGAATCTTATAAATATAAACTTGAGATATTTAACAATGGCAATCTAGTTCAAACAATAGCCACTCCAATTAATAAAATAGGATTAAAAACTTATACAGGAGCATTATCATTTAATAACAATGTCTTGAATTCAATTGTTTGTGAAAGCAAAACTAATCTTCAGGTTATTGTAGGTAAAATTGAATTAGTTAAAGGTCAACTTAATTGCCCTAGAGGATTTAAGATTGTCTTGCAGGATGTAGAAGAAAAAGCAATTAACAACGTTATTCTATTCAATAGCTTACAGCAAGGTTATTTCTTTTTATTTACTAAATTTGCCGAAAATCAAAGCGATCTGGCAAAGCATCAGCCTATTTATCCTGACAATACTTATTATGAGTATGAGATCGATCTTCGAGAAAATGGTAAATTAGCGCAAGTAGTAGCCCAGTCAAAGCTCGACAATTTCAAAAGTTACATTGGTGGAATAGCCTATCTTGATGGTTTTTTTTAATCAGTCGTTTGCGCCAGTGAACAGCCAATTTCAGATATTCGAGAATTAATTACATTAGTAGACGGTGAATTTGCTTGTCCTCTTGGATTTAGAATTGTATTATCTGATGTACAACAACAAGCACGAAATATTGTTGATATTTCAAGAAATCTGCAAAAAATCTTTTTTCTAAAAAATTCAAGTTTTGCTAAAGATAAAAACGATCTGCAATTTTTTCCTTTTTCTATGCCCTTAACCAAATATTATGATTACTCAATCAATATTCTAGAAAATGGTAAATTAGCTGAAACAGTAACTACTCCCAAATCTGATAATTTAAAAAGTTATATCAGTGGCATATTTCATCTCAATGGTTTTTCTTTTCGCTCAATTCTTTGTGTCAGCAAACAATCAACAAAAAATATTTCACAATCTATTAAACTAGTTGACGGTAAATTTGCTTGTCCTACTGGATTTGAAGTTGCACCACATAGAGATGTAGAAAATGAAGCGCAAGAAACTATTAGTAGCATATTATGGCAAAATTATTTCAAGGTTACACAAAATTCTCTCAATAATCAAAATAATTTTGCAGAGCTGATACTCCTTTCAAATACCTATTACAATTACAAAAGCGATCTTCTAGAAGAAGATAAATTATTTCAGGTAATAGCGACTCCGAAGTTTGATACTCTAAAAAGCTATATTAGCGCCCAAAAAGTCAATCTCAATCTTAATGACGGTTTTCAATCAATCGTTTGCGCCAGCGAACAACCAACAAAAGATACTTCAAAATCAATTAAATTAGTTGATGGTAAACTTTATTGTCCTACTAGTTTTGAAATGGTGTTTTCTGAAAATGAATGAAACATCTTAAGTGCTGTGCAGGCAACAAAGTTATTTACTTGAAACCAAAAATTTCGCCAAGTTTATCTAGCAATTCAAGATGAAAATAATAAGTTGTTTATTTGGCTCCAACTCCACCAAAAGTAGTGCCAGTATCTAGCAGTAATAATCCTAATTTAAAATCTACTGTGGCATAAATTAACCTATTTTGTACTTAAAACCTACTTTCTTTGGGCAAATTTTGTTAAGTTGCATAAAGAATATGTCAACTACAATCCTCATGACTGTGCGTAACGCTAAATCATCAAAACACCCGTTAACTCGACTGTTGCATTATGGAGATAAATATCAAAAAATAGTCTGGCAAGCCACAATCTGTTCAATTCTCAATAAACTGTTCGATCTTGCGCCTCCCGCTATCATTGGTGCAGCAGTAGATGTGGTGGTTCAGAAACAAGATTCGATCGTGGCGCGATTTGGGATTACTGATATTTTTCAACAGCTTTTGGTGTTGTCAATTTTATCGGCAATTATTTGGGGTTTAGAATCAGTATTTGAATACGCCTTTACTCGGCTATGGCGTAACCTGGCTCAAGATGTGCAGCACGATATTCGTCTGGATGCCTACAGTCATGTACAAAATTTAGAATCAGCCTACTTTGAGGAACGCAGTACAGGAGCATTGCTATCAGTTCTCAACGACGATATTAACCAACTGGAAAGATTTTTAGACGTTGGGGCAAATGAAATTATTCATGTTCTAACTACAGTAGTAATCATTGGTGGCTCATTTTTTGTCTTGACTCCCGATATCGCCTGGATGGCAATTGCACCAATTCCGATTATTGTTTGGGGTGCGATCGCTTTTCAAGGATGGCTTGCCCCTAGATATGCGGAAGTGCGAGAACGAGTTAGTACCCTCAATTCTCGATTAGCCAATAACCTCAGCGGGATTACCACGATCAAAAGTTTTACTACTGAAGCCTATGAAATCGAACGTCTGGCTAAAGATAGTAACGCCTATCGACAGAGTAATCATAAAGCGATCGCTCTTTCTGCTGCGTTTATTCCCTTAATTCGCTTGGTAATTCTGGCTGGCTTTACAGGCATCTTGCTCTATGGTGGGACGCAGGCTGCATCTGGCGCTTTAGCGATAGGTACTTATAGTGTGCTGGTATTTCTCACCCAAAGATTACTTTGGCCATTAACCCATTTGGGACAGACTTTTGACCTCTATCAACGAGCAATGGCTTCTATCGATCGCGTGATGGATTTATTAGACACTCCCATTGCCATCCATTCAGGAGAAAAATCTTTACCTCTAGCGACGATCGAGGGTGCAGTAAATCTCAACAATATTACCTTTGCCTACAACCAGAGAGAGCCAGTAATTAAAAATCTTTCCCTTGATATACCCGCAGGTCAAACTATTGCGATCGTCGGTGCTACGGGTTCGGGTAAAAGTACTCTAGTTAAGCTTCTGCTGCGACTATATGAGGTGCAGTCAGGGGAAATCACTTTAGATGGTCAAAACATCAAAGATATCGTCTTGTGGGATCTGCGTCGTGCTGTCGGTTTAGTTAGCCAAGATGTCTTCTTATTCCACGGTACGGTGAGAGAAAACATCAGCTATGGTTCTCCTGATGCTACCATTAGCCAAATCCAAGAAGCGGCTCGAATTGCTGAAGCTGCTCAGTTTATCGAGGAACTACCCGAAGGCTATGACACCATTGTGGGGGAAAGAGGACAGAAACTATCTGGGGGACAAAAACAGCGCATTGCGATCGCCCGAGCCGTATTAAAAGATCCGCCAATCCTCGTCTTAGACGAAGCAACCTCTGCCGTCGATAACGAAACCGAAGCTGCGATCGCTCGTTCTTTAGAAAAAATTACGCAAAATAGAACCACCATTGCGATCGCTCACCGTCTCTCCACCATTAGACATTCTGACTGCATCTATGTGATGAATTATGGTCAACTGATTGAAAGAGGAACTCATGAAGAACTATTAGCCCAAGATGGCGTTTATGCTGGCTTATGGCAGGTACAGACAGGAGCGAAAAGAGACAAAATACAGATCGCTTAACTATTAACTAATTCTGATGTCGGCTGCGGATTGTCTCGGCGATCGCTTTAAGCCAAGTTTCGGTAATCATTTCCTTAGATAGCTGAAAGACACAATAGCCGTGTTGTTGGGCTAAATTTAGCTTTTCATAGTCTCGCATCAGGCTTTTTCCTGTACTATGTCCGCCTTTGTGCCAAATTTGTCCATTAATCTCAATTGCGACTTTGGCAGCAAAGTTTACATAATCGAATTTAAAGCGACGTTGAGGAATTAGCCGTACTTCTGTTTCTAAATCTAAGTCAGGAAAAAGCTCTTCCCACATGAGATCGAACTCAAATTCCAGGCTACTAATACTCATTGGTTAAGCTAACTGTTCTGTTCTGTTCTTTTTTACTGAAGATAACCTGATTTTAAGCGATTGACCAACACAAATTCGATCGACCTCATCTACTTTTTCATTTATACCGACAAAGCAAAAAAATATGTCACAGCTTTGGATCTCAACTGAAGGACACCAACCAGTCGTTGCAGTAGCTCTTCATGATGGTCATGATGTACGCTCAGAAGTAAAACAATTACTGGCTATTAGCCCAGATGAGCGCCAGCGAGAAGAAGACCCCTTTACGGCTGTTTGGACAGATATTGCCGAAACAAGACTGGTTGTTTTGCGATCGCGTTTTGAAATCGATCTCAATCGTCCCCGCCATCAGGCTATTTACCTCCAGCCCGAAGATGCCTGGGGATTAAAGGTTTGGCAATCACAACTCCCCCCAGACTTAATTGAACGGTCTTTAGCCGAGTACGATGCCTTCTATACTCAAGTTGGGCAAATTTGCCGAACCTTAGAGCAACGTTACGGGCGCTTTGTTATTTACGATCTACATACTTACAATCACTACCGTCAAGGAATGCAAGCTCTCCCAGCTAGGGAAATAGACAATCCAGAGATTAATTTAGGTACAGGATCTCTCAACCGAGAATATTGGCACCCTGTAGTCGAGCGATTTATTCACGACATGAGAGGGTTTGATTTTTTGGGTAGACAGTTAGATATTCGAGAAAACGTTAAGTTTCAAGGAGGATATTTTGCTGAATGGGTTCACCAGCATTTTCCTGATTCTGCCTGTGTATTAGCTATTGAAGTCAAAAAGTTTTTTATGAACGAATGGACGCACCAGCTAGACTTAGCCAAGTTGTCAGCCGTACATCAGGCTTTGAAGGGTTCTGTTGCGGGAGTAATAGAAGAATTACAGTACTTAGCTAGAATTGCATCTTCATCTTGAAAATTGGTATAAATAAATACCCTACACAAACAATAGAAATGAAAATTCTCTTGGTGGATGATGAAACTGAATTAAGCGATCCTTTGAGTCGAATTTTGTTACAAGAAGGTTATCAGGTAGATATTGCTAATGATGGTGCAGCAGGAATGAACTTAGCTCTGCAAAACCAATATGATCTACTGATTCTAGATTGGATGTTACCCCATCAGTCGGGAATCGAAATCTGTCAATCAGTGCGATCGCAGCTCATTTCCACTCCCGTATTATTGTTAACCGCTAAAGATACATTAGACGATCGCGTTGATGGTTTGGATGCAGGAGCCGATGACTATCTGGTTAAGCCGTTTGAACTTAGGGAATTAATGGCTAGAGTACGGGCTTTATTGCGTCGCTCGACTTTGGAAACTCCCCAAGGCGATCGCTTAAAAGTGGCAGATCTCGAATTAGATCTGGAAAATCAAATGGTATATCGTCAGGATCGAGCGATTAATCTTTCGGAAAAAGAAATCAAGTTACTAACCTACTTTATGCAGCACCCAGACAGATTATTAGCCCACGAAGAAATCTATCGCTATCTTTGGCCAGCCGATGAGCAACCTAGTAGCAATGTGCTAGCTGCATTAGTGAGACTATTACGACGCAAGATTGAAATTAAACAGCAAACGCAATTAATTCATACCGTATACGGCAAAGGTTATCGTTTTGGCATCAATTAATTTCTTTTAAAACCTAAGTGGTAAGCTATCTTCCTGGTGGCACTGTAGCTCAGTTGCTTTAGCTTCAGCCTGCATTTTGGCAACTAACTGCCGATCTTGCTCTGACAGGTTAGATTGAACTGAATCTTCAAGCTCAACTGATTTCAGCGATTTTAGTTGTTTTGACAGTTCTAAAGTTTTTTCGATGGGAATTGCCAAGCTAGAGCGAGTAATTAATTCCTGTAGTGCTGGACATAGCTCTGAACCATCTTGATAAATTTCTGGAGATTCCCACAGAGGATAAGCATGTTTGCCGTTAATCCCAATTACTTCTGCTTGAGAATTGAATAATGGGCCGCCACTCATACCTTTTTTTACATCATTGGTGTAGCCAATCTGATAGCCTTCGGTCAAAGGTTGGTTGAGGATAATTGCTACTCTACCTAGTTTTAAACTTAATTTTCGCGGCCCAAAGATGTTAGATTGCGCCCACACAGCAGAAGTTTGTGGCAAACTTAGTTCTTGATTGGGGAAGCCCGCTGCAAATACAGATTCGCCCACTTCTAGCTTGGAAGAACTGCCGATTTTGGCTGTCTGATAGTCGGTATCGGCTTTGAACTTGAGCATGGCTAGATCGTATTGCTCCCCAGAAATACTCATCTGAGTAATTACTTCTGCACGATAAGTACTGCCGTCAACAGTTTCAATCGTGTAGGGCGGTTCTCCTGCCCGCAGAACGTGCTGGTTCGTAATTACTAGATATTCTTGGTTATTCTGATGCACGATAAAGCCAGAACCTAAAAAATCTTGATTTAAGATTCTGACACTAATATCTGATGCTACCTGGCTAATTTTAGTGGCTAACCGCTGGGGAGAAGCCGAGGCGATCGTTACTTTAAAGCGATCGCTATCTCCAGACAAAAACACCCCTGTACAGATAAGACAAAAGATTATCTTGGCTATTTGGGATGTTGAATTGAAAATAAAATAATTACGAACCCTATTTGCTATGTCTTGGTTTACATAACCCTTACGGGGTAGCCATTTCATTCATTAAAAAATCTAGCATGAGTACTTCGCAAGGCAAGACTTATTTTTCTACTGGTACTTTTTCGAGGAATTTGTTCATATCGACATAAAATTCGCCGTCAGAGTAGAATCCAGGGTCATCCGCACTAAGGGTTAGAGTTTCGCCACTAACGCTACGACGGAAATCTACTAGCTTAACTAGTACTCCTTCAGGATCGGTTTCTGGCTTGAGAGTAATTAGCACATTTTCGTCTGGACAGTCACCACCACGAGCATTAGCTACACATAGGACGGGTAGATTGTTGACGTTGCCTGTGCGGATAAACTTCAAATTACCTTGATCGAGAAATTTTTGAAATCTACTAGATACCGCAGAACATCTTTTTTGGGGAGTCCAATCGGGAGAAAATTCATTTTCCCAGTTGATTAGTTTTACTCTACCTCTAGGGGTGTTAACAAAAGTGTTCCAGCTGTTGTTTAGTTGAGCGCAATAATAGGTATTAGTATTTTTAGTCTGGGCTTCGGCAGGGTTGAAGACTGCGCTACCAATAATCACACCAAGCCCAGCAAATATGCCAGCCAATGTTTTAATTTTCATGATACTTTCTGAGATATTATGAGCCGTTAACAAAATAAACTACATGTTCACTCCACCGTAATTCTAACTGAAGTTGTCCGATCACAGACATTTATCTCGGTTTCAACTAGCAAGATTTACAGTAAGTTCATAATGTAGCCACAAAATGTACAATTGTCGAAGATTAGGTAAATTATTGGGCTAAGGTTTTCGGTTTAACCAGCTTGGCTTCAATCATCTGGCGGTTTAGATTGTGTCCAATTAGGACTAATTTAGTTTGTCGAGATTCATCTGCTATCCACAGGCGATCGTAAAAAGTATCAAAGCGATTTCCCACCCCCTGTAAGACCAAGCGCATTGGCTTATTTGGCACGTTGACAAAACCCTTGACGCGATAAATTTCTTGTTCGGCTACGAGTTCTTTAAGTTGTTGAATTAATGCTTGAGGTTCAAATGATTGGTCTAAAATTAATTCGATCGCATTAATCTCCTCATCATGCTCGTGTTCTGCTTCATGATCGTGGTGGGAATGACGGTTATCAAGGTCATCTTCTACGGCAGCATTAAACCCTAAAAGCAGATCGGGGTTGATTAACCCGTCTTTGACTGTGACAATCTTCACCCCAGGTTGCAACTCATGCTTCAGCCAATTTGTTACTTTAGTTAAGGTTTCTCGATCTACTAGATCGGTTTTGGTGAGCAAGACTAGATCTGCACAGGCTAACTGATCCTCGAATAGCTCTTCAATGGGAGTTTCGTGATCGAGATTAGGATCGGCTTCTCTTTGAGACTCTAAAGCAGCTAAATCACCAACTAAATTACCCATGCCCAAGGCATGACAATCGACTACCGTTACTACCCCATCTACCGTAGCGCTGTTGCGAATTGCTGGCCACCCAAATGCCTGAATTAAGGGTTTTGGTAAAGCTAATCCTGAAGTTTCAATCAGCAGACAGTCTATTTGCTCTCGACGCTGGAGCAATTCCTGCATGATCGGATAAAACTCTTCTTGAACAGTGCAGCAGAGGCAACCGTTGGTCAATTCGACAATATTACTTTGGGTACTACTTTGGGGATTTGATTCATCGTCACAAATCTGACACGATCGCAATAAATCTCCATCAATGCCAACTTCGCCAAACTCATTGACCAATACCGCGATCCGTTTGCCCTGATTATTTTGTAGTAGATGACGTACTAGAGTGGTTTTGCCTGCCCCAAGAAAGCCTGAAATTACGGTTACGGGTATTTTGTGCATGATTATTCTGGTTTTTTGCCGTTAATAACTTAATAATTAAGAGAATTTAACCTAAGACGATGTTGGACAAAAAAGTAAACCCAACACCACAGACGGTAAAGCCAACAAAGCGTAGCCAGAGAATTGATTTATTTGGCTGATTGAGTACTCTTTTACCCAGATAGAAAGCGATCGCAGCGATCCCTAACTGAATTAAGCAAAAACCCAGGAGATATGCACCCAAAGCGCTAGTTTCCGCCCCGACAATGGATTCACCGTAAGCATAGCCATGAAAAATACCCGCGATCGCACTAATTACAGCCAACAGCAACCAGTTAACCTGATTTTTTTGGGCTAAAAAGATCCCGATTAGCAATACTGAAGCCGAAATAATTAGTTCAGGAGTAGGAAGATTAATATTTTGCAGATGAATTCCCGTACCCACCGCCGTAGCGATCACAAACGCAGTCGGTATCATCATCCCTAAGTTGCTACTTAAAGCTGCCAATAAGCCGATGGCAATCACAAATGCTAAATGGTCGATGCCGATTACTGGATGAGCTAAACCAGATATAAAACCTGCCCCAAAAGTAATAGGTAGCGTACCTCCCATAGCATGATGGGCTAGAGCAGGAGTCGCATTAAATAAAAGATTAATACTCAAGAAAACAGTAGAAACCAAACCAAAAGCGATCGCTTTATTCTTATTCATAAATTACCAAGTTTTGGATTAAATCAGCCGAAAAATAACCGAGATTGCAGCAAGATGCACCAAGTCAAGATACTACCAGTTGGCAGCGTCCAGCATTATGTGCTTAATTCGCGTCACCACCACCAACTTTGTAACGTTAAGCTGGTAATCGAAGCTATAAATAAGCAGAAATTGCGTAGAGTAATTAAACTGCCACAGGAGTTAACGGAAACTAGCATCATCTGTACCTCGCAGATCTAAAAAAAGCTAATGTATAAGACCATCGGTGGGCATTCTGACTTTGGAGGTTGCTGAGGGCTAACTCCTTACAGTTGCGGGACAGTGCCAGATTTTCACTGGGCTTCCCCCCTTACGTTTGCACAGATCTGTACAAAACCGACTGATATTTATGGTGAGGCAATATTACCACTAATAGTGTCACTACTGGATCATCTAGCATCGAGGCGTAAAATTAAGACTTGAAACTACTTGAGTTTGGGGTTTAAAGTCTTGGTATAATCTGCTTTAAAGCAAATCTTAAATAATTGCAGAGAAATGGCAGACTGGCAGATAGTTGAGGGTGGCATCACTGCACCAAAAGGATTTATTGCAGCAGGCATCTCCGCAGGATTAAAATCCACAGGGGCAAAAGACTTAGCGCTGATTTTATCTCAATCAGATGCGATCGCCGCAGGGGTGTTTACAACTTCTCAGGTACGTGCTGCCTGCGTTGATTATTGTCGTCAGTGTCTTCAACTCAAAGCTAGTGCCAGAGCGATCTTATGTAATGCGGGACAGGCTAATGCTGCCACAGGAGAAGCTGGTTGGGAAGATGCTCAAGAGAGCGCTAGACTACTAGCTCAAGAACTGAATATCGATCCTAATGCTGTTTTGTTGGCTTCTACAGGGGTAATTGGCCAAAGAATCAAGATGGAGCAGCTACGTCAAGGAATTTTACCTTTAGTGAGAGCAGCGAGTGAAAATGGTGGGACTGATGCAGCTAAGGCGATCGTTACCACTGACCTAGTTACCAAAGAAATTGCTTTAGAAAGCATGATTGAAGGTCGTCCTGTCCGTATTGGAGGAATTGCTAAAGGTTCAGGCATGATCGCCCCTAATATGGCAACAATGCTGGGGTTTATTACTTGTGACGCTGCCGTATCGACTGGTTTATGGCATCAAATGTTAAAACGTGCCGTAGATCAAAGCTTTAATCAGATTACTGTCGATGGTGATACCAGTACTAATGACTGTGTGCTGGCGCTAGCTAATGGACAGTCCCGTACTACCGCAATCACCGAAAATAGTCCCAACGCTCAAAAGTTAGAAAGAATGTTGACGGCAGTTTGTCAATATTTAGCCAAAGCGATCGCCCGTGACGGCGAAGGAGCAACCTGCCTAATTGAAGTCCAAGTATCAGGCGCACCCGATAATCAAGCAGCATCTCAAGTAGCCAAAACTATTGTTGGCTCATCTTTAGTGAAGGCAGCCGTATTTGGTCGCGATCCTAACTGGGGTAGAATTGCCGCAGCAGCGGGTAGAGCAGGAGTTAAGTTTCATCAGGACGAGCTAAATATTAAGCTGGGAGATCTTGTCTTGATGCGGAATGGACAACCTCAAGAGTTTGATCGCAATGCTGCGAGTAATTATCTCAAAGCAGCAGCAGCAGGAGAATATTTGCAACACGATACTGTCTTAATTTCCGTTGAGATTGGTTTAGGTGCTGGTAAAAGCATCGCTTGGGGTTGTGACTTGACTTATAAATACGTGGAAATTAACGCAGAGTACACAACTTGAACTGTTTTAGTTCCTAGTACATAACTGATGTTACGCACCTGCTAATTTACTCTATGGCTTTTACTTGGGGACTTGCCCTAAAGGATATGCGAAGCGGTATCTCCAACTATGCGACTTGTCCTAAAGGATACTGCTCCGCATATGCCGCTTAGTTCGGTAGACAAGTGCTTTAGCACTAGCTTCGCGTCGGGGACTTGGGGCAATAATTATCTCCCTATCTCCCTATCTCCCTACATAATTGTAATTACTAAATTTTCTCTGCGTAACGTCAGTACATAATTAAAATAGTTGTAAAGGTCTAATTTAAAAGTTTAATTTAGTTGAGCATTAAGTAATTAATCTTTATTAAAGCGCTCACTAAGAATGATTATGCTGATAATAAGCTGATTTTTGTCGCTATTTAATCATTCAGCTAGAGCAGTAGATTGTGGCGCAACTATTTTAGACCTCATGGGTGCAAAAGTCCCCGATCATTTAGATGCCAACTCTTTCTAATCAATCTGTGATCTGTGTCTTTCAAGATTATTTACAGCAATCAAACCCATGAATGTTCAAGTCTCCGTTATTATTCCCGCGTATAACACGGAAAAGTATATCGCTAAAGCCATTAATTCTGCTTTGTTTCAGACGTTGACTAACATTGAAGTGATTGTAGTTAATGATTGCTCCACAGATAACATGCTACAAGTGGTTCAAGCTATTAAAGAACCTCGGCTTAAACTGATCTCCAACAGTCAGAATTTGGGTGTATTGGACGGATGCAAGAAGAATGTGAGGCGATAGAGCGATTTTTTCAAAATACCGCATATATTGACCAAAATCCTCAAGTAGCAGCAGCATTAAGGCTTAAAAAGCGAGAAACCCAGGTCTGGCTCAATTATTACCTCGCGATCGAACCTTTGAAGCAGGGGAGAACATTAATCTGCATCCAGAGAATCTTGTCTCATCCTGAAGTGATCAAACATTCACTCTTTAATCTACCTCGGTTAATTGCTCGTCGCTATCAAAATTTCTGGATGAGCCGACAGGTTAACTATCACAAAAGTGTGTTCAAAGTTTAGTAAGGGCAAAAGGTTGTTTGCCCCTACTACCTATATGCGAAGCGGTATACCACAAGGGTACAATGTGCCACGGCACTAGCTGACGCGAAGCTAACCCTTTAGGGTCGCGTCGTCCTTTAGGACTACCTACTACCTACTACCTGCTACCTACGAGCCGATTAATATTAATGTCCCAATTTAATTTTGTACGACTATAACTAGCCACCAACTTTTAATAATTCCACATCAAAAATTAAGGTTGCATTCGGCGGAATTACTCCACCCGCGCCTCTGGCACCATAACCTAATTCTGGAGGAATAATTAGAGTGCGTCTTTCGCCTACTTTCATCTCCGCAACTCCTTCATCCCAGCCTTTAATTACTTGACCAACACCCAGCTTAAAAGAAAAAGGACGATTGCGATCGCGGGAACTATCAAACTTGCTGCCGTCTTCTAAAGTGCCTGTGTAGTGAACGGTAACGTTTTCTCCTGTTTGGGGGGATGCACCATCACCCTCTTTAACGACAATATATTTTAAGCCTGAGTCTGTTGTAGTAGCGTTTGATAAATCCATAGATTCCTCGGATGAAATGTTGTTTTGAGCGATTAACTGCGAGTTTGTACTAGGCTGCTGTAGCTCAGATGCGATCGCCGTTGCTGAACCGCCTCCCCTCAAAGCAGAAAAGATTAGTACCGATCCACAGAGGAGAACGACAGCAATACTAATCAAGATTTCGTTACTCAATTTTTTGACCACCTGTTACTATATCCTGTTTTAAAATTACTAAAATTGCTCCAGAGATATTGTACAAGTTAACCACGATCTCCCTGTCATCTTTTGGGCTATTTTTAGCCTAAATTTTCCGACAATTGCGGTTTTTCAGGCTGGAGAATGATGATATTGTCGCCAATTATCGGATTACGAGCGATTAAAGTTCCTAGTCGATCTTTTAGCTCTAGTTTTTGGAAACTGAGTCCACGAGAACGCTGTAGAATCTCATTTCCTAAGCTTTTTTGACGCAGTTCATCCAGTTCATACCAGTTATCAGTCACCTCAACTAAAAGACTACTTTCAGGTAAATTAACTTGAATATTCTTAATAAACTCACTCGGCTCATCTTGAGCCAGCTCTCCTAACTTAGTTTTTAAGGTGGCAATAAAATTTTGTTCGGGAGTAAAGTTCAACTCTGGTTTAATTGTGACCAGTTTGAGATTTTTTGGCTTTCCAGGAGACGTTAATTCAGGAGGAATAATAGTTTTGACTACATCTTCGATTGGTTCAGCGATCGGTTCTATTTCAGCAGGAAAGTCGCTGACGTTAGTATTATCAGAAATATTATCAGAGTTATTTGAGTTCTCAGTCCCATTGATGGAGGGGGTTACTGGAGACTGCTCGGGAATTGGATCTGGATCAACGGCAACTTTTGGTGTGGGTTCGGCTTGGGGGAATAAATTAGCTATTACTGGAGGTTTCCAAAGCCAAAAGACTGTGACAATGGCGATCGCGATCGCTGTAACGCCAATCACAATTAAACCAATATTGTTCTTCTTTTGAACTCTCGATACGGGAGTTTTGGCTGCTGGAGCTTTAGCAGGGGATCTTTTAGTCGTTTTTTGAGCTGCTGGCTCTGGAATGGGATCAGCTGGTTGAGTCGTGAAGACAGGTTCGCTTTGAGATACCTTAACCTCAGCAGGGGGAGTAACAGCATCTTCTAATGCTTGGGTTGTGGTCAATAAAGTATTAATGGAGTCAGAAGAAGGCATCTTGGCTGAATCCTCGCTAATTCTTTTAATAGTTTCTTCCAGTCGGTCAATACTATCGTTTAACAGCGCAATTGTTTCGGTTTTAGACAAAGGAGGGCTGATATTTGACTCAGATTTGGGATCTAAGTTTGGTTGTGTTTGATTTTCTGCTGATTCCATTTGACTGTACTATTCGATCGGGATTAATATTTCTCAAGTTACTGCATTTATGAATAAATACCACTAAATGACAGTTTTTCGCGCTACCCTATATTGAAATTGAATTGAGAATTGAAATTGAACAATTAAATTCCTCTCTATTTTATCTAAGTCAGAGATTACCGTTGGTCAAAAAAACTTAACCCTAAGCGAGTGAAACAGATTCCCCCAGTTGATTTAACCCGACAATATCAATTAATTAAAGCAGAAGCTAACTCGGCTGTCCTCAAAATCCTTAATTCTGGTCGATATATAGGCGGAGAGGCGATCGCTACTTTTGAAAGAGAATTTGCTAATTATCTGGGAGTCAGAGAATGCGTTAGCTGTAATTCTGGCACAGATGCCCTTTTTCTCGCACTACGGGCTTTAAATATTGGCTCAACAATTGGCTCAACAGACGAAGTAATTACCACCCCCTTTAGTTTTTTTGCGACGGCGGAAGTGATTACCAGAGTGGGAGCAAAGCCAGTATTTGTGGATATCGATCCTGATACTTTTAATTTTGATTTAGCTCAGATTGAACAGGCGATTACACCCCAAACCAAGGCAATTATGCCAGTTCATCTTTTTGGTCAGCCTGTCAACATGAATGAATTAATGGCGATCGCCAAGGCGCATCAGCTATACGTCATTGAAGATTGCGCTCAGGCTGCGGGTGCTGCTTGGGGAGATCGGAAGATCGGCAGTATTGGTGATGTGGGTTGTTTTAGCTTTTTCCCCACCAAAAATTTAGGTGCTTGTGGTGACGGCGGGGCAATTACCACTAATAATCCAGCGATCGCCAAACAGATGAGAATTCTCAAAGAACATGGTTCTCCTGAGCGTTATCGTCATGATTTTGTGGGCATCAATAGCCGTATTGA